>JALFSW010000019.1 GCA_022779305.1 Prevotella sp.
TGAAGATAGTAATGGCGAAAAGCATAAGATAAGACTGAATATGAACGATGCAAATCTGATAAATTCACCTTATTATTATTTACAACAGAATGACATTGTTTATGTGGAGCCTCAAGCAGTGAAAGCACGCAACACTTTCTTTGGAAGCAACACAAGTATTTGGTTCTCGTTGGTTGGTATTTCGACTTCAATTGTTACTCTATTGGTGAATATATTGAGATAGTTTTTTAATTATCTTTTGATATTAAAGAAATGAAATTAGGAGGGGCAGCTTTCTTCTTTGTTTAAACAGAAAAGATGGCGAATGAAAGAAAATAAACAGAATTTTTAGGATATAAGGAGAATATATAATATGTGTGGAATTGTAGGCTACATCGGAACAAAGCGTCAGGCTTATCCCATTTTGATCAAAGGTTTGAAACGTTTGGAGTACAGAGGGTATGACAGTGCAGGACTTGCGCTTCTCAATGAAGATCATGCGCTGAATGTTTATAAGGCAAAGGGTAAAGTTGCTGACTTAGAAGCAGCTTGTTCGGGGAAAGACATAAAAGGAACAATCGGTATTGCGCATACACGTTGGGCAACCCATGGCGAACCCTCAACAACGAATGCCCATCCACACTATTCAGAGTCGAAAAATTTGGCAATTATCCACAATGGCATCATCGAAAACTATGCAGAGATAAAAAAGAACCTCAAGGATAAAGGTGTAGTATTTCAATCGGATACAGACACAGAAGTGTTGGTTCAGCTTGTGGAATATATTCAAACAAAGAAAGAATGCGACTTATTGGCAGCAGTTCAGTTGGCATTGCATCAAGTGATTGGAGCTTACGCCATTGCAATACTTGACAAACGAAATCCTGATACGATTATCGCAGCACGCAAACAAAGTCCGTTGGTGGTGGGCATAGGCGAAGGCGAATTCTTTTTAGGTTCGGACGCCAGTCCTATTATCGAATACACCGATCAGGTTGTGTATTTGGAAGATGGCAACATCGCTGTAATGAAATTGGGGGAAGAGCTGAAAGTTGTCAGTATTTTGAATGAAGAACTTTCGCCAGAAGTGAAAACCGTAGACCTTAACTTAGGGCAAATAGAAAAAGGCGGTTACCCCCACTTCATGTTGAAAGAAATCTTTGAACAACCAGAATGTCTCACAAACTGTATGCGCGGTCGTATCAATGTAGACCAAACACAGGTAACATTAAGTGCTTTGATTGATTATCGAAGTAATTTGCTCAATGCAAAGCGCGTTATCATTGTGGCTTGTGGAACAAGTTGGCATGCAGGTTTGATAGGTAAGCAATTAATTGAAAGTTTCTGTCAGATACCCGTAGACGTAGAGTATGCTAGCGAATTTCGTTACCGCAACCCTGTGGTGAGCAAAGACGATGTGGTAATTGCGATTTCTCAAAGTGGCGAAACAGCCGACACACTCGCTGCAGTGGAGCTTGCCAAAGAAAAGGGAGCTTTTATCTATGGCGTCTGCAATGCAATAGGCTCAAGCATCCCACGTGCGACACACACAGGAACCTATATTCACGTAGGACCCGAAATCGGTGTAGCATCGACAAAAGCGTTCACTGGTCAGGTTTCAGTATTGACCATGTTTGCACTTGCGCTTGCAGAAGCTAAAGGAACTATCAAACACAATGAATATGTGGAGATTGTGAAAGAACTAGCAAGTATTCCTAACAAGATAAAAGAAGTATTGAAGACCAACGAACAAGTGGCAGATTTGGCACGTACGTTTACTTATGCGCATAATTTCTTGTATTTAGGACGCGGCTTCAGTTATCCCGTTGCGCTGGAAGGTGCATTGAAACTGAAAGAAATTTCATACATCCATGCTGAAGGCTATCCTGCCGCAGAGATGAAACACGGTCCTATTGCGCTGATAGATTCAGATATGCCTGTTGTGGTCATCGCAACCCATAATGGAATGTATGAAAAGGTGAGAAGCAACATTCAAGAAATCAAAGCACGACAAGGGCGTGTGATAGCTTTGGTATCGAAAGGCGATGAAGCCATTTCAAAAATGGCAGATGCCGTTATCGAACTACCCGACACGTTGGAATGCTTAGAGCCATTGGTGGCAACGATTCCGTTACAATTGTTGGCTTATCACGTGGCAGTTTGTAAACGAAAAGATGTTGATCAACCACGAAATCTTGCCAAGTCGGTGACAGTAGAATAATCAACCAATAAATAAAAGCCTTGATAAATTAATGGAAAAAAACATTCACGAGGATTGCGGTGTAGCAATGATAAGGTTGCTAAAACCTCTTAGCTATTTTCAAGAAAAGTATGGCACATGGATGTATGCTTTGAACAAGATGTACTTGTTGATGGAAAAGCAACACAATCGTGGGCAAGAAGGAGCTGGTATAGCTGCTGTGAAATTGTCTTCTGAACCAGGAAGAGAATACATGTTTCGTGAAAGAGCGGAGGGGAAAAACGCAGTAACAGAAATCTTTGAAAATGTTCATAAATCGTACAAGGGCTATACGCCAGCGCAAATAGCCGACGTAGATTTTGCAGAGAAAAATCTCCCTTTTGCAGGGGAAATGTATATGGGCCACCTTCGGTATTCTACTACCGGTAAGAGTGGCCTCTCTTATGTCCATCCTTTTCTGCGACGTAACAATTGGAAAGCCAAAAATCTTTCTATGTGTGGTAACTTCAATATGACAAATATTGAAGTGGTTTTCGAGAAACTCATAGAACAAGGACAAAGCCCCAGAAAGTTAAGCGACACCTATATTTTATTGGAACTCATGGGGCATCGATTGGATAGAGAAGTGGAACGCAACTTTGTGGATGCCAAAGCCATGGGGCTGGAGAAATATGACATTACCAATTATATCGAAGATCACATGGAGATGAAGAATGTACTTCAAACCACCATGGCAGACTTTGATGGGGGATATGTTATCTGCGGGCTAACAGGTTCGGGAGAAATGTTCTCCATGCGCGATCCTTGGGGCATACGCCCTGCGTTTTATTATAAGAATGATGAATTTGTAGCTGTTGCCAGCGAACGTCCTGTTTTGCAAACAACATTCGATCTTGAGTGTGAAGATGTGAATGAACTTCAACCCGGCGAAGCCCTCATCGTTAATAAAAAAGGAGAATGCTCTTTGCAACAAATCATTCCACAAAAAGGTGATGCAGCTTGTTCTTTCGAACGCATATATTTCTCACGTGGGTCGGACAGAGATATTTATCGTGAACGGAAACAACTCGGTGAACAACTCACTGAAACGGTATTGAAATCAGTGAACTATGATACACTCCACACCGTGTTATCCTTTATTCCGAATACGGCAGAAGTGGCGTTTTATGGATTGATTCAAGGCGTGAAACAATGGATAGATGTACACAAAGTGGAGAAAATCAAAGCATTGGGTGAAAACCCCACCACTGAGGCGTTGCTCTCGATTGTTAATCATTCTGTGCGAACAGAAAAAGTCGCATGGAAAGACATTAAGTTGCGCACATTCATCACAGAGAGTAATTCCCGGAACGACCTTGCTTCGCACGTTTATGATGTAAGTTATGAGAGCATTGTGCCTTATGAAGACAATCTTGTCATTATTGACGACTCCATTGTGCGAGGAACAACATTGCAAGAAAGTATTTTACGCATTTTGGATCGATTGCATCCCAAGAAAATCGTCATCGTATCGAGTGCGCCACAAATTCGTTATCCAGATTATTATGGTATTGACATGCCACGTTTGGAAGAGTTTTGTGTGTTCAGGGCAACAATGGCACTGATCAAAGAACGCAAGCAGGAAAGTCTTTTGCATGAGATTTATTATGATTGCAAGCGAGAATTAAACAAGCCCGCAACAGAACCACTGAAGAATGCAGTATGTAAAATATATAAACCTTTCACGGTGGAAGAAATCAACAATAAGATAGTCGAAATGTTGCGTCCTAAAGGTATGACAACGCCCGTGGAATTAGTATTCCAAAGCATTGAAGGACTTCACAACGCAATTCCTAAGCACAAAGGAGATTGGTATTTTACGGGCAATTATCCCACACGTGGCGGGATGAAACTTGTTAATCAAGCATTCATCAATTACTATAACAAGATTTATGGTAAGGCGTAAAAAAAGAATATAGAAACTTTTAGATAAAATGAGAAATATAACATTAGAGTTAAGCGACGGAACAGCGTTTCATGGCAAATCTTTTGGTTATGATGCTCCTGTTGCAGGTGAGGTTGTTTTTAACACCGCTATGATGGGCTATCCTGAAAGTCTGACCGACCCATCTTATGCAGGACAGTTGCTTACGATGACTTTTCCTTTGGTGGGGAATTATGGCGTACCTCCTTTCACGATCGAAGCCAACCGAATACCATCTTTTATGGAGAGCGATAAGATTTACGCCTCTGCGCTCATTGTCTCGGATTATAGCGAGGAATATTCTCATTGGAATGCAGTTGAAAGTTTGTCATCATGGCTTAAGCGTGAGAAGGTTACAGGTGTTACGGGTATTGACACGAGAGAACTAACGAAAGTGTTGCGCGAGCATGGTGTGATGATGGGAAAGATTATTTTTGACGATGAACCAAATAATATCCCACATGCTGATTATGAAGGTGTAAACTTTGTAGACAAGGTTTCTACGAAAGAGATCATCAAATATAACGAAGGCGTTGGAAAGAAAGTAGTATTGGTGGATTGTGGTGTGAAAGCCAACATCATTCGCGAACTTGTGGAGCGAAAAGTAGAAGTGATTCGTGTGCCTTGGAACTATGACTACACATCAATGGACTTCGATGGACTTTTCCTTGCCAATGGACCTGGCGACCCAGATATGTGTAATGATGCCGTAGAGATCATACGCAAACAAATGAGTATGAGCAAGAAACCTATATGTGGCATCTGTATGGGTAATCAGTTACTATCGAAAGCCGCTGGCGCAAAGATCTATAAACTAAAATACGGACACAGAGGACACAACCAGCCCGTCAGAATGGTGGGGACGAATAAATGTTTTGTTACTTCACAAAACCATGGTTATGCTGTAGATGCGGCAACACTTGGAAAAGATTGGGAAGAACTCTTTGTGAATATGAATGACGGTAGCAACGAAGGCATTCGACACAAAGAAAATCCTTGGTTTAGTTCTCAATTCCACCCTGAAGCAAGTTCGGGTCCGGTAGACACAGAATTTATGTTTGACAAATTTGTAGAAACACTAAGATAATGAAAGACAATTCGATTAAGAAAGTCCTGATATTAGGATCGGGTGCACTGAAGATAGGTGAGGCTGGAGAGTTTGATTATTCTGGTTCCCAAGCATTAAAAGCGTTAAGAGAAGAAGGTGTTTCTACGGTGCTGATCAATCCCAATATTGCCACAGTACAGACGTCAGAAGGCGTAGCCGATCAGATTTATTTTCTTCCTGTTCAACCCTATTTTGTTGAGCGTGTCATTCAAAAAGAAAAACCAGATGGCATCTTCCTTTCATTTGGCGGACAGACTGCCCTCAATTGTGGTGTGGAACTTGACCGCTTAGGCATATTAGATAAATATGGTGTAAAGGTGTTGGGTACGCCTGTTAAGGCAATTATGAACACGGAAGACCGTGAACTTTTTGTAGAACAATTAGACCAAATCAATGTAAAAACGATAAAAAGCGAAGCCTGCGAATCGGTTGAGCATGCACGTAAGGCAGCACAAGCACTTGGTTATCCTGTGATTATCCGTGCCGCTTATGCGCTTGGCGGACTTGGAAGCGGTTTTGCCGATAACGAGGAAGAGTTGAATGCACTGTGTGAAAAGGCTTTCTCTTTCTCGCCACAAGTGTTGGTTGAAAAGAGTCTGAAGGGATGGAAAGAAATAGAATATGAAGTGGTGCGCGACTGTTATGATAATTGTATAACGGTCTGCAACATGGAAAACTTCGACCCTTTAGGCATTCACACAGGTGAATCGATTGTGATAGCACCCTCTCAAACACTCACCAATAGCGAATACCACAAGTTGCGAAGTCTTGCGATAAAGATAGTACGCCACATTGGCATTATAGGCGAATGTAATGTGCAGTACGCTTTCGATCCTCAGAGCGAAGATTATCGTGTGATAGAAGTCAATGCACGTTTATCTCGTTCTTCGGCTTTGGCAAGTAAAGCGACTGGGTATCCTTTGGCGTTTGTTGCAGCCAAATTGGGTATGGGCTACGGACTCTTTGAACTCAAAAATTCTGTAACACGAACGACGTCAGCATTCTTTGAACCTGCACTCGACTATGTGGTTTGCAAGATTCCACGATGGGATTTGAGCAAGTTCCGTGGTGTTGATAAGGAGTTGGGGTCAAGTATGAAGTCGGTTGGTGAAGTAATGGCAATTGGTCGCAACTTTGAAGAAGCCATACAGAAAGGTCTTCGAATGATTGGACAGGGGATGCACGGTTTCGTAGAAAACAAAGAATTGGAAATTGATGACATTGATGCGGCCCTAAGAGAACCTACCGATAAACGTGTGTTTGTCATTTCAAAGGCAATGCACAAGGGATATACGGTAGACCAAATTCACGACCTTACGAAAATCGATAAATGGTTCCTCAACAAACTAAAGCACATCATTGATATTGATGAATCACTGAAAGCAAAAAACATCAATACCCTCGATAAAGAATTGCTTCGCACAGCAAAGATATATGGTTTCACTGATTTTCAAATCGCAAGAGCAGTTGGCTTAGAAGAAGAAACTGCAGGTATGCACAAGGCGATGCTCATCGTCAGAGAACTTCGCAAAAGCTATGGCATCTTGCCAGTTGTGAAACAAATAGACACTTTGGCAGCTGAATATCCAGCCCAGACAAACTACCTGTATGTTACTTATTCAGGCATAAAGTCAGACATATCCTTCTTAAAAGATCGCAATAGCGTTATTGTTTTGGGTTCTGGTGCTTATCGCATTGGTAGTTCGGTTGAGTTCGACTGGTGTGGTGTGCAGGCTTTGAATACCATACGAAAACAAGGCTATCGTTCGATTATGATCAATTACAATCCAGAAACTGTATCTACGGATTATGACATGTGCGATCGGCTTTACTTTGACGAACTCACTTTTGAGCGTGTGATGGACATCATTGAGATGGAAACACCCCACGGAGTAATTGTTTCGACAGGTGGACAGATACCGAATAACTTAGCAGTGCATCTTGACGCGGCCAATGTGCCTATCCTTGGCACGCAAGCCAGAGATATTGATAATGCAGAAGACCGTGCTAAATTCTCTTCTATGCTGACCGAGAACAATATCAACCAACCAGAGTGGCGCGCACTGACAAGCATGGATGATATTGAGGAATTTGTTGAGCGAGTTGGATTTCCTGTTCTTGTGCGCCCATCTTATGTGCTTTCGGGTGCAGCGATGAACATCTGTTCAAACAAAGAAGAACTTACTCGCTTTTTGCAATTGGCAGCCAATGTGAGCGTAGACCATCCCGTTGTGGTGAGCAAATTTATTGAGAATGCAAAAGAAATAGAGATGGATGCTGTTGCACGTGATGGTGAAATTTTGGCATACGCTATCTCAGAACATATCGAATTTGCAGGCGTCCATTCTGGAGACGCTACCATTCAGTTTCCACCGCAGAAACTTTACGTTGAAACGATGCGACGCATCAAACGCATTAGCCGACAGATTGCAAAAGAGCTACACATCAACGGACCTTTCAATATCCAATTTATGGCGCGCGATAATGATATTTTGGTCATTGAGTGTAACCTGCGTGCAAGTCGGTCATTCCCATTTGTAAGCAAAGTATTGAAGCTAAATTTGATAGAACTTGCAACAAAAGTAATGCTCGGGTTGCCTGTAGAAAAACCCAATAAAAACCTTTTTGACCTTGATTATGTGGGCATTAAGGCGAGTCAATTCTCATTCAATCGTTTGCAGAAAGCCGACCCAGTGTTGGGTGTAGACATGAGTTCAACGGGCGAAGTGGGATGTCTTGGGGACGACACCTATACAGCCTTGCTTAAGAGCATGCTCTCTGTTGGTTTGCGCATACCGAAGAAGAATGTTCTTCTTTCTACGGGAGGTGCCAAACAGAAAGCAGAGATGCTTGAAGCGGCACGTTTGCTGAAAGCCAATGGTTACGAACTTTTTGCCACAAGCGGCACATCAAAGTATCTTTCGGAAAATGGTTTAGAGAACACAACGGTCTATTGGCCATCAGACGAAGGAATGCAACCACAAGCACTCGACCTTATGCAAAATCATCAAATAGATATGATCGTGAACATTCCAAAAGATCTCACACCTCGAGAACTCACGAATGGTTATAAAGTTCGTCGTACATCCGTCGATTTAAACATTCCACTGATCACGAACAGTCGTCTTGCAAGTGCCTTTATTTCTGCCTTTTGCAATGTGAAATTAGATGAAATAGGCATTAAGGCATGGAGCGAATATTAAACCTAATTCGGTCATTAAGACCGATTGGGGTTAAAGGAAGCGAAGGCTGACGATAGTATCGTCAGCCTTCTTTGAATTATGAAAAAATTTAATTAGAAAAGTATGTCCTACTTCATTATAGAACCTACCTAAAATCAGAATTATACTTGTTGAATGATTTTCTTACCTTCTTCCACAGCTTCCATATTCAAAGGAATCATGTGATGATGGCGTTCTGGCAAGGTCTTGAAGAGGGCTTTGTTCAAACCATCAAGGCTCACCACAGGACAAACTTCCAACAAACCACCGAGAACAATCATATTAAAGACTTTAGAATTTTTCATTTCTGCCGCCTTGGTCATCGCATCGATGCGATAAACTGTGATGTCTTTGCGAGTAGGTTCGTTGATAATTCCAAAACCATCATAGATAAGAATACCACCTGGCTTCACCTTGGGTTCAAACTTATCGAGCGATGGCTGATTGAGCACAATTGCTACGTCATACGAGCTAAGAAGTGGAGACGAAATTCGCTCGTCGCTCACAATCACTGTTACGTTGGCTGTACCACCACGTTGTTCTGGTCCGTAGGCTGGCATCCAAGTAACTTCTTTATCTTCCATTAGTCCCGAATAGGCAAGGATTTTTCCCATAGAAAGCACACCTTGTCCGCCGAAACCACTAATAATTATTTCTTTTGTCATGTTGCTTAAACTATTAATGATTAATTATCCCTTTGTCGTATCCTTCAAATCACCTTTCACATAGTGTGGGAACATGTTCTCACGCATCCATTCATTTGCTTTTGCAGGAGAGAGTTTCCAACCACTGTTGCAGGTTGCGACAATTTCAACCAAAGAGCTTCCTTTGCCTTCCATGCTGGCTTCAAAGGCTTTTCTGATGGCTTTTTTTGCTTTATTGATCGATGCCACGGTGTCTACACTTTGGCGTGTTACATAACAAGTGCCTTCCAATTTGCTTGCAAGCTCGGTAATGTTGAGCGGATAACCATGGATTTCTGGGTCTCGACCATAAGGACAAGTTGCTGTTTTCTGACCTACGAGTGTCGTAGGAGCCATTTGTCCACCTGTCATTCCATAAATGGCATTGTTGATAAAGATAATCGTTATGTTTTCGCCACGGTTCAGTGCATGAATTGTTTCAGCCGTACCGATACACGCAAGGTCGCCATCGCCTTGATAGGTAAACACCAAACGGTCTTGCCAAAGGCGCTTGATACCCGTTGCTACGGCAGGCGCACGACCATGAGGGGCTTCTTCCCAGTCTATATCTAAGTAGCGATATGCAAACACTGCACAACCCACTGGACAAACACCAATGGTTTTTTCTTCCATTTCCATATCGGCAATGACCTCTGCTACGAGTTTATGCACAACTCCGTGAGAACAACCTGGACAATAGTGCATTGTCGTGTCGTTCATAAGTTTTGGTTTCTGATAAACCAAATTTTCAGGTGAAATTATATCGTTTGTTGCCATAAGGCTTATCTCCATTTATTTAATGAGTTTTTCTTTTAATGCGTTTACGACTTCTTCTGGGTCTGGAACAATACCACCCAAACGTCCAAAGTGTTCCACTGGCACTGCGCCATTAATTGCAAGGCGCACATCTTCAACCATTTGACCAGCGTTAATCTCGCTCACCAACACGCCTTTCTTGCCTTTTGCCAAAGCTGCTATTTCTTTAGATGGGAATGGCCAAAGGGTGATTGGACGGAAAATACCAACTTTAATACCTTGTTCACGAGCCAATTCAAGTGCTTTTTCACCAATACGTGCAGCACTACCAAAGCTCACAATGATATAATCAGCATCTTCACAATCGCGTGATTCATATCTCACTTCGTTTGCTTCAATCTTTCGATACTTTTCTTGCAACAAGTTGTTTCTCACTTCCATTACTTCAGACTTCAATTCAAGAGAAGTGATAATGTTGGGATTGCGGTCGGCACGTTTACCCATTGCAGCCCAAGGACATTCTTTGCGGATTTCTTCTTCCGTGCGACGAGGCTTCATTGGAGGCAAAACCACTTTCTCCATCATCTGACCTATCACACCATCCGACAAAATCATTGCAGGAATGCGATACTTAAATGCAAGTTCGTAGGCAAGATCAACGAAGTCTGCCATTTCTTGCACAGAATTTGGCGCAAGTACTATCACGTAATAGTCGCCATTACCACCACCACGTGTTGCTTGGAAATAATCTCCTTGACTTGGCTGAATGGTTCCCAATCCAGGACCACCACGTTGCACATTCACAAACACACCAGGGAGTTCGGCACCTGCCATGTAACTGATGGTTTCTTGCATCAAGGCAACACCTGGAGAAGAAGAAGACGTGAGCACACGCTTTCCTGCACCAGCACCACCATATATCATATTAATAGAAGCCACTTCACTCTCTGCCTGCAAAACCACCATTCCTGTGGTTTCCCAAGGTTTCAACAAGGCTAAGGTTTCTATAATTTCACTCTGTGGGGTAATAGGATAACCGAAATAACCATCTGTTCCACAACGAATTGCAGCATGGGCAATGGCTTCATTGCCTTTCATTAAAACTACTTCTTGTTCTGCCATATCTCTATTCCTCCACTTTTTTACGATAAACTGTTATACACCCATCAGGGCACACAATTGCACACGATACACATCCGATACATAAATCAGGATGAGCGGGTTCTACATAGTTATACCCGTTTGCATTCACTTTCTTTTGAGCCAAAGCGATTACGTCTTTAGGACAAGCAACGGCACACAATTGGCACCCTTTGCATCTGTCGGTATTGACGACGATGGCTCCTCTAATCTTGCTCATAGTTCTTGTTTTTAAGGATTATACGCATCTTTGTTATAGAAGTTAAAGATGTTGTCTAACATCTTTTTTGCTTCCACAGCAGGAGAATTAGGATCAAGTTCGATGGCTTCTAAGTAACAGTTCATTGCGTTCTTAAAATCGCCTTTTCGCTGATATTCGTTCCCCATATTGAAATATTCTTCTGCTGTCATTTTCATATTCTTGTTTAAATTAGTTGTCTTATTGATAGTATTCTTTCTTGCCGGCAGCAAGTGTATTCTTCATCAACGAACAGATTGTCATTGGACCTACCCCACCTGGAACAGGTGTAATGTAAGAACAGCGAGGGGCAACCTCTTCAAACTTCACATCGCCGCAAAGACGGAACCCGCTGGGTCTTGTTGCATCAGGAACACGCGTTGTGCCCACATCAATCACCACTGCACCTTCTTTCACCATGTCTGCCGTTACAAATTCAGGGACGCCAATTGCGGCAATGATAATATCTGCGTCCAAACATTCTTCTTTTAATGTCTTTGAACGTGAGTGACACACCGTTACCGTGGCATCGCCAAACTGTTTCTGCACCATTAATTGTGCCATAGGCTTTCCAACGATGTTACTGCGACCGAGGATAACACACTTCTTTCCAGAGGTTTCAATCTTGTAATGCTGAAAAAGGGTGATAATGCCCAATGGGGTTGCCGAGATGAAGCAAGGCAAACCGATTGACATTCGTCCCACATTGATAGGGTGAAATCCGTCTACGTCTTTCCGATAATCAATTGCCATGATCACCTTCTGTTCATCAATGTGTTTAGGCAATGGCAATTGAACGATGAAGCCATCAATGTCTTCATCATTATTCAGTCGATCGACGCACGCCAATAATTCCTCCTCTGTAACATCATCCTCATAGCGTATCAGTGTTGACTTAAACCCACACTGTTCGCAAGCCAGGACTTTGTTTTTCACGTAGGTTTCGCTACCGCCATCGTGCCCCACAAGCACTGCTGCCAAATGGGGTTGTTTTCCACCAGCGGCAACTATCTTGCGTACTTCTTCTGCAATTTCTGCTTTCACGGCAGTTGCAGTAGCTTTTCCGTCGATTAATTGATAGTTCATATTGGTTGATTGTTTAGGTTATTCGTAATAATTTAGTTTTCAGTTGTCAAAGTTTTGGCATGTTTGGCAGATTGGGCATATTCCCCATATCCTTCATACTTGGCATTCCTTTCATCCGACCGAGCAATCCCGACATCTTCGACCCTGTAACCATCTTCATCATTTTGCGTGTTTGGTCGAACTGTTTCAGGAGTCTGTTCACCTCTTGAATACTTGTTCCCGAGCCTTTCGCAATGCGTTGCCGGCGCATATTGTTCAATATTTCGGGGTTGGTTCGTTCTTGGGGGGTCATACTTTGAATGATGGCTTCAACACCTTTAAAAGCATTGTCGTCAATCTCTACATCTCTGAGGGCTTTTCCAACACCTGGCAACATGGATGCTAGGTCTTTCAGATTACCCATCTTCTTGATTTGCTGTATCTGATTGTAAAAGTCGTTGAAGTCAAATTTATTTTTCTGAATTTTCTTTTGGAGTTTCTTTGCTTCTTCCTCATCAAATTGCTGTTGCGCTCTTTCAACAAGTGAAACAACGTCACCCATACCCAAAATACGATCTGCCATACGTGAAGGGTGGAACACATCAATAGCTTCCATCTTTTCACCCGTACCAATATATTTTATAGGTTTGGTAACAACGGTTCTGATTGATAATGCGGCACCACCACGTGTATCGCCATCCAATTTTGTCAGAACAACTCCGTCAAAGTCTAAGCGATCATTAAATTCCTTTGCAGTATTGACAGCATCTTGACCCGTCATTGAATCGACAACAAAGAGAATTTCGTCGGGACGAACATAATGCTTCAGACTTTCGATTTCGTCCATCATTTCTGCGTCTACTGCCAAACGTCCAGCGGTGTCGATAATGACCACATCGTTGCCCTTAGCCTTTGCTTCTTTAATGGCGTTTTCGGCTATTTCGTTTACCTTTTTGTTTTCTAATTCACAATAAACTGGCACACCTATCTGTTCGCCCACCACTTGCAACTGATGAATTGCCGCAGGGCGATAAACGTCGCAAGCCACAAGCAAAGGTTTCTTGTGCTCCTTTGTTTTAAGCAAATTTGCCAGTTTCCCAGAGAACGTAGTCTTACCAGAACCTTGCAAACCACTCATCAAAATGATGGCTGGTTTCTGTTCCAGCTTGATGCCTACTGATTCGCCACCCATCAGCTCTGCCAACTCATCATGAACAATTTTCACCATGAGTTGCCCTGGCTTCACTGCCGTGAGCACATTCATTCCCAACGCCTTTTGCTTAACGGTATCGGTGAACGTCTTGGCTACCTTGTAATTCACGTCAGCATCCAACAAAGCTCTGCGGACATCTTTCAGCGTCTCCGCTACGTTTATTTCTGTAATCTTGCCTTCTCCTTTAAGAATTTTAAAGGAGCGGTCAAGACGGTCGCTTAAATTCTCAAACATTCTATTTTTGTATACTTTTAATCAAGATGTATGCAAAGATAATAAATCTAAGATACAACAGCAAAATAAAAAGTAAGTATTTAAAATATTTTAATTCTTTTATTTCTTACCTTAATATATATGGGTTTCCTAAAAAATACAAAATCTATTGGGCTTTTCAAAATAATATAAAAAACACAAACATATTTTATGTGCGTTTTGTCATATATAGATAGCAAAACATAATATTTAGAAACTTTCTCCATCAAAACATTTATCCGAAAAATTTTCTCGATCGAATAATGATTTTATAGGTATAGGGGCGAAAAATCTTTCGCCCCTATACCATTCACCCAACCGAAATGGCTATCATATTGCACCTCCAATACCCTTAAACTTTTCTATGAAAGCTACTATTTTTTGGAAGACACTTTGTTTCTTCGTCAGATATTCTGGATTGAGTGGGCTCATCTTGGGAAGAATGGCATTGAGGTCTGTTCCGTTTTCGCTGGCAAATTCATGCTTTAATGAAGTTTGAAGATAACGTTTTGCAGCTTCCACGTTCAATTTTTCTTGAGCGATCAGACTTGCAGCTTCTTCCTTTTGTCTTTCTTGTGCATAAGAGAAGAATGCAGAGATGATTTCAGCCTTGTCTTGAATAGGATCCAGGTCTGTTTCATGGATAAAATTAACCACAAGCTCTTCCTTGGCTCTGTTGCCAATACTGCTCCGAATGATACGGCGCACTTCATCCACCAAGGCTTCTTTATCTTTCGTCTTTTTGTTATGCTCGAAGACCAGTTCAAGAATATAGTCAAGGTCGATCTCCTGCGATTTGAGCAAGTCGATCTCAAATACGACATCATCCCAATCTATTCTCGACGCTTCTTGTGCCTTCCCCTCTCGTTCTCTTCTAAACCAGTCTCGAATATCGTTATATACTGAACGATAATCTTGCGCAGTCCGCTCTTGTAACACATCTATTTCCATCATGGCAGACATGTCCTCATCCGTCAGAAAATGACTTTCCTTGAAAGCCTCAACTGCTTTAGAATTTTCTTTGTCTACCTTTTGCAGTTCTTTGAGGTAAGTGAACTCATCATAGTTTTGCAGAATATTCTCTACCTTTAGATATTCACCGAAAAGTTTCACAAAAGCTTTCTTGTCTGCCTCTGTCGTTATCTCATCAGGCTGTGGAAACTGCTCTTTGAGTTCTTTAACAATATCAACGTAGCCTTTACGTGCCTCGCCTGTTGCTATATCCATGAAGCCTCGAAGATATTCCTCGTAGCTCTTCTCAAGCACTACGTTCTTTGTATTTTTGTCGCCAAACAAGGTGATGGCATCAATAGTAGCTTGTTCTAAATCCCTGAACGTAACGATATTACCAAATGTCTTGGTGGCGTCATAGATACGGTTGGTGCGTGAAAAAGCCTGCATCAGACCATGATAACGCAGGTTCTTATCCACAAACAGTGTGTTCAGCGTGGGGGCATCAAATCCTGTAAGAAACATTCCTACCACGATAATGAGGTCTACCTCTTGGCTCTTCACCCGCTTTGCCAAATCACGATAGTAGTTTTGGAATTCTTTGCTGTCCACTCCAAAACTTGTTCTGAACATGGCGTTATAATCGTTGATTGCCTTTGCCAGAAACTCTTTGGAACTACTGTCCATTGTCGTGGGTTCAAAGTTTTCTTCCCGAATATCGCCCACTGCATTCTGTTCCTCATTTGGAGCAAAGGAGAAGATTGTCGCTATCTTCAATTTTCTGTCGTTCTCTTTTTGCTGATAATTCAGTTCTTCATAATAGAGCTTGGCTGCTTCTACACTGTTCACGGCAAACATAGCGTTAAAGCCTTTGCCGTTTCCTTGCTGCCGATGGGTCTTTATTCTAAAATTCTGCAAAATATATTGAGACACCTCTTTTATTCGGTCGGGATGAAGCAAGAGCTGCCTGTTTTCTGCTGCTGTTAATTTGATTTCATCTGTCTCTGTCTCCAAGGTTTTAAAGCGCGGACGCACATCATTGTAATCCACCTTAAACTTCAACACTTTTTCGTCTCGTATGGCGTCAGTGATGACATACGAATGTAGCTCACGACCAAACACGCTCGCCGTTGTTTCTGTGCCCAAAGCGTTTTCAGTAAATATGGGTGTGCCTGTAAATCCAAACTGATAATATCGCTTAAACTTCTTCTTAAGATTTTTCTGCGCTTCACCAAATTGTGAGCGATGACACTCATCAAAGATAAAGACCACCTGTTGACCATAGACAGATAGCGAAGGTTCACTCTTCATCAGATTGTTCAGCTTCTGAATGGTCGTTACGATAATCTTGTTGTCGTCTTTCTCTATATTGCGTTTCAGTCCAGCCGTACTTTCCGAACCATTCACGCTATCGGGCGAAAATCGCTGGTATTCTTTCATCGTTTGGTAGTCCAAATCCTTGCGATCGACTACAAAAAACACCTTGTCTATAAAATCAAGTTCTGTTGCCAAACGTGCAGCCTTAAAACTTGTCAGTGTCTTGCCGGAACCCGTCGTGTGCCAGATATATCCACCTCCCTCTGGTTCACTCCATTGCTTTGCTTGATAGGAACTCTTTACTTTCCAAATCAACCTTTCTGTTGCTGCAATCTGATAAGGGCGCATGATGAGCAACGTGTCACTGGTGTCGAACACAGAATAGGTAAGTAGCACATGCAACAACGTGTTCTTTTGAAAGAATGTTGCCGTGAAATCCTTTAGGTCTTTAATCAATGTGTTATCGGCCTTTGCCCAGTTCATTGTAAAGTCAAAACTGTTCTTGTTGCGCTTTACGGTGTTGGCAAAATATCGGGTATCAGTGCCGTTAGAGATAACGAAAATCTGCAAGTATTTATACAGCGAACTCTCGCTGTTAAAACTCTCTTTGCTGTAACGGTGTACTTGGTTGAAGGCTTCACGGATTGCCACACCACGTCTTTTCAGCTCCACCTGTACCATTGGCAAGCCATTCACTAAAATGGTTACATCATAGCGGTTGGCTTGCGTGCCTGTCTGTTCAAACTGATTGATTACTTGTACTTTGTTTCGGGCAATATTCCGTTTGTCTACCAAGTAGATATTTTGGATATGTCCGTCATCAAACACAAAGTCATAGATGTAATCATCCTGAACCTTGCGGGTCTTGTCGATGATGCTGTCGCTGGGCTTGTCTAAGTACTCATCCATGAAACGCTGCCATTCTGCATCGGTAAAGACTGCGTTGTTTAGCGTTTGCAGTTGCTTTCTCACATTCGCCAACAATCCTTCGGGAGTTATAAGCGTCGGAAGATACTCATACCCCTGATACTCCAAGTCTTCTATCAGCTCACGCTCCAAAGCCGCCTCGGTTTGATAGCCAGCTGATGGCTCGTTTACTATTGAACGCTTTGTGTAATTGTCAAGAACGATGAAGTTCTGTAATTCTGCTATGGTACTATATTGTTTCATTGTTGCGTTTTGATGCTTATTTTAATATAGGGAGACTAGGAAAACCTAGGGAAGACTAGGGAGGACTAGGGAGACTAGGCAAACTAGGAACACCTAGTCTCCCTAGGCTTTCTAGGGCTTTCTAGGCGGGCGAACACACAGGTTCGCCCCTACGCCCTAAATGATAATAATTCGTTGCGATAATATTCATATTGTTTTCTGCGCAGTTCTATCTCCTTTGGCAGTCCTTCAGAAATAGAGTTGGTTAGTGTGTCGAATTTATCAAGAATTGATACGATGCGCTCTTGCTCGGCAAGAGGGGGAAGGGGGATGAGGATTTTTTCTTTTATAAGAAACGAGCTTAAATTAGGCTGCGCCCCGCCTCCAGCAAGATGATATAGAAATTCTGATTTGGTCAATAGAAAATGATAAAGAAATCGATTATTCAAAATTTTATAGTTGGGTATAAATTTCCCTACACGTTGATTTAAATAAGCCTTTGTTTCAATATCATAGTATCCAATTTTACCAGTGGTAGCACCAGACATCGCTATTAGAATATCTCCTTTATTGATGTTATAATTGAGTGGATTTCCAGATTTATAATCATTAGGATTAAAATATTTTACGTCTTTTAAATCTATGCTTCGACCATTAATATTTGTAATTCTAACAATAGGCAAGCCTTCTTCTTTGAATAAAGAACTTTTAAATGCAAATCCATTTTGGAAATCACACACCTCCCCCAACGCCACAATCATTACATTATTTAACCTTTGCCCCCCCTATTTAACATATCGAAAGATAGCAACTGGTTGCGATAATACTCATACTGCCGCTTGCGGCAGTCCAGCTCCGCTTCCAGCTCCGCTTCCAGCGTAGTGAATTTGTCGAGGATTTCCACTATTTTACGTTGGATTTCTAATGATTTCTCAGGGGCTTCCGGACAAGGTATGGGAATTGGTATTCCTAAAATTTCAGTAGTGTGCAATGCAGGAATACCAGCACCGAGTTGTTTACCCATCAATTTTTCCTGATTCATTTTCAGGACATGATAGACATATTTATTATCTACTTTGTCTATATTAGGGAGCACAACATAACAATGGGCATTAGCATAAAATTTTGTTGTAATAAAATTCACAAAACCTGCAGAAGCTCCTCCTTGACTAATTATAATTTTATTCTCACTATAATTGTATCTGTTAGCAAACCCTGAGTATGTAACTCCTCCATTATATGCAGGATACTCCCCACTTTCTGTAAGTAGGCTTTTGTTAAGCTGTTTTCCCTTTTCTAAAGTAATAACTTCCCCCAGCGGCTTCCACTCAACCTCTGCTCCTTGCAGCAAGTTTTCTATATAACTCATGCTTCCAATTCCTTTATAATTTTATCAATATCTGCCCGCAATACATCAATGCGCTTCACGGTCTGCGCAACCTCTGCATTCAGTTTCACGATGTCTATCACTTCCCGTTTGTCCTCCGCTTCCACATAGGAACTGACGGAGAGATTATAATCATTCTCGGCTATTTTGCTATTATCCACAGATGTGGCAACATACTGTATTTCTTCCTTGTTCCCAAAAATCTCCACAATGCAGTCGATATGTTCGGGAAGCAGCACGTTGTTATTGGTTTCCTTCTTGAAGAAATCCTCGCCGCTGGCATCTATGAACTGTGTCTTGCTGTCGGGCTTGTGTTTCGACAGGACAAGGATGTTTACCGCGATGCTGGTGCCATAGAACAGGTTGGGAGGCAGGGAAATAACCGTTTCCACAAAGTTGTTGTCCACCAAGTACTTTCTTATCTTCTGCTCGGCTCCGCCCCGATAGAAGATGCCGGGGAAGCAGACAATGGCAGCACGCCCACGAGCAGAAAGATAACTGAGGGAATGAAGCACAAAGGCGAAGTCAGCTTTTGACTTTGGAGCAAGCACGCCAGCAGGAGCAAAGCGGTCGTCGTTAATCAACGTTGGGTCATCGCTGCCCACCCAGTTTACCGAATAAGGCGGATTGGAGACAATGGCATCAAAAGGCTTTTCATTACCATACCGAGGATTGAGAAGCGTATCTCCCAAAGCAATATCAAACTTGTCGTAATTGATATTGTGCAGGAACATATTCATACGTGCCAAGTTATAGGTAGTATGATTGATTTCCTGACCGAAAAATCCATCTTCAATAAGATGCTCGTCAAACTGTTTCTTGGCTTGCAGTAGAAGAGAGCCTGATCCACAGGCTGGGTCATAAATCTTGTTCACAGAACTTTGTCCGAACAATGCTAATTGAGCTATGAGCTTAGAAACATTTTGAGGGGTGAAAAACTCGCCACCCGACTTGCCTGCATTGGCAGCATAATTGGAAATTAAGAACTCGTATGCATCACCAAAAAGGTCTATTTCATTATCTTCAAAGTTTCCGAAATCCAAACTCTCCACACCCTTGATAACGGCAGCCAGTCGTTTGTTCTTTTCCTCAACGGTGTTTCCAAGACGATTGCTCGTCGTATCGAAGTCGGCAAAAAGTCCTTTTATATCATGCTCAGACGCATAACCATTAGCAGAACTCTCTATTGCTGCAAATATTGCAGCCAAATCTGTATTCAGATTTACATTCGTGTTGGCATTCTCTGCGATATTTAAGAACAACTGACTGGGATAAATGAAATATCCCTTGGTCTTGGTGGCATCGTCTTTTATTTCAGGAGTAATCACATCATCGGACAAGTGGGCATAATCTATACTTTCATCACCAGCCTCAATAAAGCTGGTAAAGTTCTCACTGATGAAGCGATAGAAAAGCATGCCCAATACAAACTGCTTGAAGTCCCAGCCATCCACGGCACCACGCACCTCGTTGGCAATTTTCCAGATGGCAGCCTGCAGCTCATCTCTTTGCTTTGTAGTTGTCATTGCTAGAACGTTTTCTGTTGAATTATAAATGTCTGAAAAATGGGGTGATTACGAAATTTGCTGTATCTTTATAATGCTGAAACAAAAAAGCATCACAAACAAAAATTACGATGATCACTGAGGACAAAGTTACAGAAATATTTTGTATGATAGATGACTTCTGTGAATTTTTTGATGCAATGACAGCAAAATATACGTTAAAATCATTTATCGGGGGGAAATTATCGTGCGGGGGTTTGCGGGCGGGAATGTTGTAGGGGCGAACCTGCGTGTTCGCCCACCTAGGGAAGACTAGGGAGACTAGGGCAAACTAGGAACACCTAGGCAAACCTAGGAACTCCTAGAACCCCTAGGCAAACTAGGAACTCCTAGGCTCCCTAAGCAGGCGAACACATAGGTTCACCCGAAACATATTCTCCAAAAACGTGTTCGTCCCTACGATATTTCACATTTTCAAACAGCGGTCAAGTTCCGCTCGAATGGCATCCTTATCCATGTTCTGCCCTATGAAAACGAGCTTTTGCATTCGGTCGCCATAGGGTTCTTCCCAATCATTGCGCAACTTGGGATTGCGCTCGAGAAATTCTTTCAGTTCGTCGGTAGGCATCGTTGCATACCACTGCCCGGCATTGCGCAGAGTAACCTGACGCCCAGCTTGTTCAAAAACATAACACACGTCTTGCTCGTGAGAAAAATAACACAAACCTTTGCAACGAATGATGGTCTTGGGATATTTCCGAGCAACGAAGTCATCAAAGAAATTGATGTCGAATGGGCGACGGGCATAATAAACAAAGGTCTGAATATTATACTCCAATGCTTCGCCATGTTCATGGTTATGAAGATGGCATTGACAATGTTCGTCATGATGGTGGTGATGATGCGCATGATGATGATGTGCGTCGGTAGAATGCTCATCCATGTGCGCATGTTCTTCTGCAAATTCGCCTTCGCCCTCTATTGCCGCTATCCACGAAGCCGAAGTGGCAACTGCATCAAAGTCGAACTTATGCGTGTCTAAAATTCGCTCAAAGTCCACTTCGCCATAATTACATTCAATGATTTCTGCCTTGGGTTGCAACGCACGAATGATGGTGCGCACTTTTTGCAACTCTGCTGCATCCACATCGGCTACTTTATTGAGCAATATTGTGTCGCAAAACTCTATTTGTTGTATCAACAAGTTTTCAATATCATCCTCTGCCAAGTCTTTTTTCAGAAGGTCGTTGCCTGCTGAAAATTCATCGCACATACGTCGGGCATCCACCACCGTAATGATGGAATCGAGTACGGCTTTTCCGTCTTTCACCACATCGGGATAAAATTGTGGATAAGCACAGATGGTTTGTGCGATGGGTGCTGGTTCGCAAATTCCACTGGCTTCAATGACGATATAATCGAACTTGCGTTGCCGGACAATTTCGGTGAGCTGTTCCACAAGGTCGGTTTTCAAAGTGCAACATATACAGCCATTTTCAAGCGACACGAGCGAATCGTCTTTCTGATCGACAATGCCTCCTTTTTCTATCAACGTTGCATCGATATTGACTTCTCCAATATCGTTTACAATGACGGCAAACTTTATTCCTTTATTGTTCGTAAGAATCTTATTGACCAATGTTGTCTTTCCACTACCAAGATAACCTGTGAGCAGAAGAACTGGCGTTTCGTTTTTGTTCATTTTTCCTTTTTTATATTGTTCGTTGTTTAAAGGCACGTTCTAAAAATCCAACAAAGACCATTCATAGAACCTGCCCTAACTTGATTTAACGTCTATACACAAAAATATCTTTCCCATTACAAAACCCTGTTTGCAATGAAAAAGACACTTCACCCCGCTTTTTGAGCCTCTTGTCGGATTCGAACCAACGACCCCGAGATTACAAATCACGTGCTCTGGCCAACTGAGCTAAAGAGGCAGGTGGGCAAGCTATTCTTATCGCACCGCTACAACCTAATACCCTTGCTATGTTCCCATCCTGGGGGGATTCAAAGGGAGCTGGTCGTAAGAGACTTGCCCATGTATTTAAGCCTTTCTGAAGAAAAGCGATGCAAAGATAATAAAAAAAACAACAACAGCGACATAAATAAGAGATAATTTCTGAATTTTAACAAAAAAACATTATTTCACAAATCGCATACCTTATATATAATATTATTTGATTACTTTTGCAGCATGAAATATGAAGAAATTAAGCAACTACGCGCCTTTGCTTGGTATGACGGCATCTATCTTTCCATCATTTGGATGGCAAGTTTTGCTTGCTTCCTTGCCGCTACGTGGCAAAGCCTATTGGGGCAAGTGAGTTCTCTACTGATTCTATCGACGCCCTTCTTCGTTGCTTTCCGCCTGAAGAAGTTTCGCGACACTGCGCTCGAAGGGGCTATATCGTTCAACAGGGCTTGTGTCTATAACCTGCGTGTTTTCTTCAATGCTGCATTGTTGTTCAGCATCATGCAATACGCCTATATGGCATTCGTTGATCATGGGAAAGTGGCACAAATTGTGACTGCCACAATGATGCGTCCAGAATATGATGAAGTCTATAAAATGATGCAAGTAGACAAGGAACAATTCCTTCAGTTCATTCCCGAAGCATTCTCGCCACTTCCCATGACACTCAATAGTTTTATCTATGAAATTATCTTCGGAGTGTTTTTCGGAATAATCATTGCCGCACTGATGGCAAAAAAGAAAAAAAACACTCAGCACGTTTCTTAAACACACCAACCTATGGACATATCAGTAGTAATACCGCTCTATAACGAAGCCGAAAGTCTTCCAGAACTCTTTGCGTGGATTCGAAGAGTAATGAAAGCCCACCACTTTTCTTATGAAGTGATCTTCATTAACGACGGCTCGACAGACGAAAGCTGGAACGTTATCGAACGTCTGGCAGCAGAGCATGAAAACATAAAAGGCATTAAATTTCGTCGAAATTATGGGAAAAGTCCTGCGCTGTATTGTGGATTTAAACAGGCAAAAGGCGAAGTGGTCATCACGATGGATGCCGATTTACAAGACTCGCCCGACGAAATACCAGCACTCTACAAAATGATAAAAGAAGAGGGCTACGACCTCGTTAGTGGTTACAAGCAAAAACGCTATGACCCACTTTCAAAAACCATTCCCACAAAACTTTTCAACGCCACAGCACGCACCATCAGCGGCATAAAAAATCTTCACGACTTCAATTGTGGGCTAAAAGCCTATCGGCTTGAAGTGGTGAAAAACATTGAGGTCTATGGAGAAATGCACCGCTATATTCCTTATTTAGCAAAAGAAGCAGGATTCACGAAAATCGGAGAAAAGGTGGTGCATCATCAAGCACGCAAATATGGAACGACCAAATTTGGCATCAATCGCTTCTTCAATGGTTATCTGGACCTCATAACACTTTGGTTTCTCACCAACTTCGGCAAAAAACCCATGCACGTTTTTGGACTTTTGGGGAGTTTTGTCTTCTTCATTGGGCTACTTGCGCTCTTATGGCTCATTGGCGAAAAGGTCATCAATCTTGCCAATGGTATATATGGCGATTTGCTTGCCGATCACGCATCGTTCTACATCGCTCTCACTGCCATGATCCTTGGCACGCAACTTTTCCTTGCTGGGTTTATCGGCGACATGATCAGCCGCAACAGCTCAAACAGGAATGAATATCTCATAGAGAAAGAAATCAATGTTGAATGCTAAGATCAGGAGTTAATAAGGGAGACATAGGGGGAATACGGGGAGCATTATAAAAACCACATTCGCAATCTAATGAAACAAAATAAAAACAAACGCCTTCTATGGCAATTGCCGTTTCTCGCTCTACTCATTTTCGGGACAATTTACGTCATTCGCCAACAGCAAACAATGCCCTATCAAACCAACGAGGGCTTTGTTTTTGGAACGGTTTATAAGATTACTTACCAATATGACAGCGACCTCCAAAAGGAAATAGAGAAAGAACTTAAAAAGGTAGACAATTCACTATCGACTTTTAACAAAACATCAGTCATTTCAAAGATTAATACCAATCAAGCCACAAAGCTCGATGAGATGTTTGTAGAGGTTTTCAGCAAAGCAAAAGAGATTTCAAAGACCACGAACGGAGCTTTCGACATTACCGTTGCACCGCTTGTGAACCTTTGGGGATTTGGGTTTAAAAACGATCTGGAACCTTCCAAACACCACATCGACAGTATCATGGCGTTTGTTGGATACGAGAAAATTAGCCTCGTGGGCAAAAATGTTCAAAAAACCGACTCACGCATCGTGCTCGATTGTTCTGCCATCGCAAAAGGATATGGTGTTGACGTTGTTGCTCGCCTACTCCGCTCCTATGGCATTCAAAATTTCATGGTTGAAATTGGAGGAGAAGTTGTTGTCGCTGGCAAGAACAGCAAACAGGCTGATTGGAAAGTGGGAATCAACAAACCCACTGAAGACAGCATCAATCTGTCAAACGAACTGCAAACCATCCTCAACATTTCAGACATTGCAATGGCAACAAGTGGAAATTATCGCAATTTCTATTACAAAGATGGCGTGAAATATGCACATACGATCGACCCTAAAACGGGCTATCCTGTGCGCCACTCATTGCTTTCGGCTACGGTTTTGGCAAAAGATTGCACAACAGCCGATGCCTACGCCACAGCTTTTATGGTGATGGGAACGGAACGGGCAAAAAACATACTGAAAGAACACCCTGAGTTAATGGCTTATTTCATTTATGCCGACGAAAAAGGAGAATTGAAGGTATGGTACAGCAAGCGGCTGGAAAAGAAAATGTAGGCAGACGATTAAACCCAAATCGGTCATCACCATGTTGCAAATCTACGATAAGCTATTGGAACTGCCCATCTTTCTTGGTTTCAGCAAGAAAGACATTGAACGGATCATCGACACAACAAGATTGGGTTTCCAAACACTCGACCCATCAGCAACAGTGGTGAAGCGCAACGAAAAATGCCGTGCGCTTTTCTTTCTGACCGATGGCACGCTAAGCGTAGAAAGCAAAGCCGATGACAACAGCTACACCATCATAGAAGAGCTATCTGCCCCTGCGGTTTTACAACCCGAACATCTCTTCGGATTAACACAACACTACTCAAAAACTTTCATCACCCAAACTCGTTGTAACTTCATTTATATAGAAAAAAATGAAGTGTTCCGCCTCATTGAAGAACACCTCATATTTCGGTTGAACTTTTTCAACACGCTTTCTACCGTGGCACAAAAAGCCAATCGACTGATTTGGAAAAAAGAACCTTCAACCATTCGGCATCGCTTCTTATATTTTCTCCGACAACGTTGCTGTAGTCCTGTCGGCAAAAAAACATTGAAAATAAAGATGCAAACACTTGCCGATGAGATACACGAAAGTCGCCTTAATGTCTCAAAAATACTCCACGAATTGGAAACCGAAAGGCTTATCTTGCTTTCCAGAAGTCAGATCATCATTGAGGCATTGGAGAAGTTAAAATAAACCCAAATCGGTCATTAAACCCAGCCATCTCACATTCATCAGTTATAGGTCTTGAAACAAAATGGGGCTGTGTCGTAATTGAGTTTTACGACGCAGCCTCTCTTTTTAGTGTCATACGGTTCTGATATTTTTCAGGCTACTAAATTTTGTTGATTCT
>JALFSW010000048.1 GCA_022779305.1 Prevotella sp.
TTTCCTATAGAAGTGCAAAGGTGCATATATACTACCAATTGGATTGAGAGACTCAATAGAAAGTACAAAAGAACGATAAGGATGAGAGCAGCAATGCCATCACCACAAGCCGTAGTCTTTCTATTGGCGGCGGTGGCAAGGTAGGAAACAAATACAACATATAGTAGAAAAATACATCTGTTTAAAAAGTGGAACAAAGAGAAAAAAGAAAGATAACTTACACACTTTTTAGGACACTACCGACACTACCGATATTTATGCTTAAACGTACATCCAAACAGCTCTCTTTGTTCTCTTCTTTAGAGGACATGCTTAGCCATGAACATCCCCTTTTCCAACTTAGCTATAAGATTAATTGGGAACGTTTTGAAAATGCTTTCTCTCCATTGTATTGCCGTACTAATGGTCGCCCTGCTCATCCTATTCGCTTGACGTGTGGTCTTTTAATTTTAAAACATTTGCGTAATGTGTCTGATGAAATGGTGGTTTCTCAATGGAGCGAGAATGCTTACTACCAATATTTCTGTGGTGGGCTTGAATTTATGCCAAAACAACCCTGTGATGCTTCCGAATTAGTTCATTTCAGAAATCGTATAGGTGAGGAAGGTATGGAGTTAATATTAGCCGAGAGCATCCGCGTTAATACTGACCATGATAACGAAGATCATTTTGACACGGCTTTCATTGATTCTCCTGTACGGTAGTATCAATGAAAGCCGTGTCAAAATGAAAGCTCCTAATAATTATAAATTCTTTTTATCCCGCTGATGCTATCCCTTTCAAAAGAAAATGTCAGTTATAGATTCTAGAATAGTCTACTCTGGTATTAATACCGTCCTTCCCCTAAAAGTGGCAAGCCCTATCTTCCAGAATAGTCTATTCTAGTATTACAAGTTTTCCCTATCACCCTTACTCTACTACCCAAGGTATAATCCATCACCCTTATAAAGATGTTAAAAGCGAGAATAATAAGCGAGGTTTAATGACATGTATCAGAGAATTAGAGCGTAATGTCAAGTCCTACACCAAATGCTTTATTGGTTCTGGTGAAGTTATCAACATTTTGTATCGTAACGTTTGTGCCGTTTGACTTAACAGTGGTTTCATACTCTTTATTGAACTTTTCATAGTCAGTGAAGAAATAGGCAACATTGAGGTGCATATTCTTTGCCACTTTCACTTTTGCGCCAAAGCCAAGGCTGTAACTACTGGTTACGAAGCTGAGATCGGAAAGATACTTACCATCGCCAAGTCCATACTTCGTGCGCTGACCACCAGCACTAACAGTTATCGATGGTGTTATGTCCCATTCCACACCAGCCAAAAACTCTTGCGTATTGCCGCTCAGATAACGTTGTTTGTTTTTGTCCATACGTGCGTCTTTGTCAAAGAAGTAATGATAACCAGCCATCACACGTAGATTTTCTAAAACTTCATACTGTGCACCGATAGCCAAAAGACCAGGTAAATCGCTTGGTGTATTCACACCATCTTTAAATAATCCTGTGTCATCACGCTTCGTATCGTTTTCGATGTTAAGTTTGGTTGTAAACTCATATTTTGCAGCGAAGTTCCATTTGCCTATTTTGTAGTCAATGCCTATAATCGGTGTAACACCCCAACCACGTTGCGTGCAATCCAAATATCGGTCTTTAAAGTCTTTTTTGGTAGCATTCAGTTTGTCGGCTGCAGCTTGATATTGCTTTGCAGCACCTTCAAATTTTGCCTTTGTAGCTGGGTCGGTAGTTTGATTAGCTTGTGTGGTTGCCTGAATTGCCAATTGTGTTAATCCCTTTGCACGCGCATCAAAATAATCGTAGAGATTTTGTTCCTTTCCATCAATATTTGCAGAGATGTTGAGGATGCTTCCTTCGTATTTATTGAGCATATAGTTGAAACGTGCACCACCATAAACCGACAAGTTTTCATTGATTTTATAGGCAGCACCAATTTGCAAACCAAAGTTATATTGCTGCCCATTGACGTAGCTTTGCATGCTGTATCCAGGTGCTGAAGAAGTAATACCTTGTGCATAGAGCATACCAGGAATCATCGCAAACTGACTTTCAAAGCTGGGCAATCCGCTGTTGAAGGCTGCTTTCCCACCTCCACCAACAATGCCAAAACCAGCTTGAAAGCTCCATTTACCAATGTTGCGTGCTGCTTGGAAAGAAGGAAGCACGGGTACAGATGCCTTACCTACATATCTTTTATAGCCATTTTCATCACCACCATTAAGTTTAAAGGGTTGATAAAAAGGCGTTCCTTGATAGGCTGGAAGCGTTATGGCAGAATTGATAACGCGTGTTTGATAAATATTTTGAACATTAAATGAGAGGTGAAAACCTTCTGGCAAAAACGCCACACCAGCAGGGTTGGCATATACACCGTCTATGCCGATGGCAGCTTCGCGTGCAAAATTGCGATTGAAAGCAATGCTCTGATTGGTGTTTGTGAGCAGACCGCCTGCCTGCATACCTACAGAGGCAGATAAAAGAGAAGCAATTACAAAAAATTTAGTCTTTGTCATTGAATGAATTTTATTGTTTTTATTTCTTAATTTGGTTGCAAAGTTAGGAATATTGTTCCGTATAACCAAAAAAAATGCACAAAAAAGCGAAAAGTGTGTAATGTTTTTATTTGCTCTCCATGATATAGTGATGCTACACATTAATTATATAAGTACAATAAAACAGAAAAAGCGAAAAATGGGCGTAAATATATATCGTAGAATACTTCACATAAAAAAGATGCAAAAGAATCAGCATATTCACTCAAATTTTAGTAAGTTTGCAAGTGATAAACCAAAAATTACGAATCAAGAATGATGTTTCAGCGCATTAAAATGTGGTTTGTTTGGCTGCAACGCATCGACAAATGTCGAGGCTTTGGCATTCAATCACCATCTGCCTACAACTTTGTTTGCAACGTAGTGAACAAACCTTCAAACGACCTTGTTTATCAACAAATGCGCAAAAAATATCCCACAAACGATCAGCTGGAACGTAAGAAAGCCGAATTTGTTTTTCGGCTGGTTCACCAGTTGGAAGTGAAGCAATGTTTTTGGAGCAAAGATGTTGCTTCGCTTATTCCACAATATGCAAACGAGGGAAACCCCAATTGCGAACAGCTATTCATCAGCGAAATAGAAGACATTGCACTTGACCTCTCTAAAAAAAGCCTCATCTATGTAAAATTATCCGATGAAATCGAGAATTTTATTACAAAAATAGTCCATGAAAGTAGTGCAGAAACTATTCTTGTTATTGATGGTATCAACGAACATAAAGCCCAAAAACAGTTTTGGAAAAATCTGCAAGCCAACGAACAAACAGGCGTTTGTTTTGATTTGTATTACATTGGTGTTGTGTTCTTCGATAAAAGATATCCTCATAAATATATTGTCAATTTTTAATTTCTGAATCTATGTCGAAAATCTATACAAAAACTGGCGACAAAGGCATGACCAGTTTGATAGGTGGCACACGTGTAAAGAAATGTGATCACAGAATAGAAGCCTACGGAACAATCGATGAGCTCAACGCCAACATAGGCGCGATGGGCTCATATATCAAAGAAGAAAGCATATTGCAGCGCATCGAAGAAATTCAAAATGTTTTGTTCAACATAGGCTGTAACCTCGCAATGGGCGAAGATTTCAAAAAAGAGTTGGCACAATCCGTAGTAGATCCATCACTCATAAAACATTTAGAAGATGATATTGACAACATGCAAGATAGGCTGCCCACCTTGAAAGCCTTTATCCTTCCAAGTGGCTCGCATAGTGCATGTTTTGCTCACGTTGCCCGAACGGTTTGTAGACGTGCAGAACGATTGCTCATTGGGTTGAGTGAAAGCAATCCAATAGACATGGAATTGTTGGCTTATGTCAATCGTTTGTCTGATTATCTTTTTGTTTTATCACGCTATTTGAATTTTAAGGAAAGTATCAATGAAAAAACTTGGCAAAACCCTTGCGAATAAAAAATAAAATATTACTTTTGCACACAAATTTCTAAAAACTAACAAATTTAGCTTATGTATTGGACATTAGAATTAGCATCAAAGTTAGAAGACGCCCCATGGCCAGCAACGAAAGAAGAGTTGATAGACTATGCAACTCGTTCGGGCGCACCATTGGAAGTATTGGAAAACCTCCAAGAAATTGAAGACGAGGGCGATGTCTATGAAAGCATAGAAGATATATGGCCAGACTATCCTTCAAAGGATGATTTCCTTTGGAACGAGGATGAATACTAAAAAAGGATTTTAGCACTGTGTGTAGCAAACAACCGCGCTCGCATGGTGCTATTTTTTTGTTATCACACAAAAAACATAAAAAATATTGATGAAAAGCATGTTCAAACGTTTGATGACGTTTACTATTTTCTTGTTCTTTGCTCAAAGCATTTTAGCACAGGTTGTGTTTGATCCTCAAAGTGATAAGGGGAAACAAATAGGCTCAAAAGGTGACACGTGTTTCATTGAAAAAGAAGGCGTCAGGATACACGTAACAGATGGTAATCTCACAAATGGGAGTAATTATCGATTTTTCAAAGAGTCAGATATAACGATAACGTCCAAAAGAGCCTTTACAAAAATAATTGTTCAAAGCGATCAAGAAATCAAGAGCTATTCTCGTTTGTTTAATAAACAGCGTATTCCGGTATTCTTTCCATCAGATAAAAATAATGATTTCATTGGACAATGGAGGGGTAGATGTGATACATTGAAACTTCGTGCAGCTGAAAAGAAAATATACCTGAAAAAGATCATTCTCTACTTTGAAGAACAACCCACTCTCAAACCAGCATCATTCACCATCCAATCGTTTGTGTGTCAACCTCATACTCAACCGACAAACATCAAACTCAATACAGCAAAAGTGCTTTCGATAAAGAAAGGTAAAAGCACAGCAAGTATGATGCTGTTTGAAAATAAAACCGTCTTGCGAATAAAATCAGATAAGCCGAATACCTTTGATACATACAAAGTGAACCAAACCTTAACAGGAACGATTAAAGGGGCGCAATGGTTGCCAGCAGAAGTTGTACCTTCTGTTCAATACACAGGATTGAACGTCACAGTAGAACAAACGAGTGATACACCTACACCCACCACCATTTCCTCCGCCAAAGACTATGATGAAAATCATTATAATCTTGTGCGCATCATGCTTTCGGGCAACGAACAAGCCGAAACCGACATCCAATTATCGAATGTCTATACTTCCACCATTCCTATACATTTGATCAACAACACCATAAAAGCAGAAGTAACTGGCATCTGCATTCCCCAAACAGAGAACGAAAATATCCTAAGAACCATTGCCCCATTGCGTACGAAAGACATAACAATTGTCTATGACGAATTGCATCCCAACAATCCCATTGATTCCTCTCAGGCTGAGGGTTTTTCGGCTAAAGTAGAACGCAGCACACCTTGGCACTCACACATTTGGAGTACAATCACACTTCCTTTCTCTCTGCATGCAGAAGAAGTAAAGTCGATTTTTGGCGAAGGCGTGAAGTTGGCATCATTCTCAAGTTCCAACACCGAGAAAATTGCTTTTTCAACCCTCACTGAACCTGCAATTCAGGCAGGTATGCCCTATCTCATCAAGGCTGAAAAAGAGGTTTTCTTCATCCATACAAATGCAGCAATGTTCTGCCAAAATCCTACTCCACAAATCATTCAAGGCGAAACCTATGATTTTGTGAGCACACTCAAAGATGAATATCCCAACGACGACTGCTTCTATCTTGCGGGCACAAAACTCAAAAAACTCAAAACGGGCGGACGCATAAAACCTTTCCGTGCTTTCTTTGTCCAGAAATCACCTGATAGTCCTGCAAAAGAAATCACCATAGATGGTGTAGCAACAAAGATCGATTTACCAAACTCTACTACCACGGATTCACAATGCAATAATTTTTTTACAATTGGAGGTATCAAACTCTCCCCAAATCAACCATTGCGCAAAGGACAGTTTTATATTCAGAAAGGGAAGGTTACGCTTTTCTATAATTGACCCCAATCCGACTGTTAGCCCCTTGAGCTTTCTCTGCTTTTACTTTCAACTTCCCAACAGCTTGCATCCAACAAAAAAGAGAAAAGAAACAAAATAAATGTCCTCATAGAGCAATCTCAACAAGGGTCCACATCGTAATAAATCTGCAATGCACCATAGCGATGTGTGGCAAACATGGAGTTTTGGATATGGCGAAGATGTTGCTTCACGAGTTTTAGGTCAATGCCATTTTCTAACTTCAGCATCAATTTTCTGATGTGCAACGTTTTTATGCGTGCCACGGCAGGTTTATCAGGTCCCAACACACGTTGCCCCAAAACATCTCGGAGTCGGCAGCTCATCTCTAATGCAGCCGTTTCAACAATGTCGTTTTTCCGATGTTTGAGATACACGTAGATAAGCCTACAATAAGGCGGATAATGAAACAAGGCTCGCTCTTCAATCAATGACTGATAAAACCCTGCATAATCATTATTAACGACCTGTTTGATGAGGGGAATATTGCTATTTTTCGTTTGCAAAATAACCAATCCTTGCTCACCTTTTCGCCCCGCCCTACCGCTCACTTGGCTCATCATCGTGAAAGCATATTCATAGGAACGAAAATCTGGATAATTCAGCATCGTGTCTGCATTGAGGATGCCCACAACGGCAACATTTGCAAAGTCGAGTCCTTTGGAAACCATCTGTGTGCCAATGAGCAAATTGGTCTTTCCCGAGGAGAAATCATGAATCAAACGCTCGTAGGCATTCTTGGTACGTGTGGTATCAAGATCCATTCTTGCGATGCGTGCTGCTGGGAAATGCTGGCGAATTTCGTCTTCTATCTTTTCTGTTCCATAACCCCTATTTCGCAAATCTTTTTCTTCACAATTCGGACACGACTGTGGCATTGAAAGCACATGCCCGCAGTAATGACAAGAGAGAAAATTCATCTGTTTATGATACGTCAGCGACACATCACAATTCGGACATTTCGGTGTCCACCCGCAAGTATGGCATTCAATCATTGGCGAAAATCCTCGGCGGTTTTGAAACAGGATGACTTGCTTTCCCTCGTTCAAACTCTCCCGCACAGCCGCAAGCAACCGAGGCGAAAAAATATCTTTCATCATCTTGCGCCTTTGCAGGTCTTTAACGTCTACTACTTCTACTTTTGGCAACTGAATACCCTTATAACGGGTGGAAAGTTGCACCAAACCATACTTCCCTTGCGTTGCATTGAAATAGCTTTCAACAGATGGTGTGGCAGTTCCTAAAAGCGTCTTAGCTCCAGAGAGTTGAGCCAAAACCACACCAACAGAGCGAGCATGGTAGCGAGGTGCAGGATCTTGCTGTTTGAAACTCTGTTCGTGTTCTTCATCAACAATGACCAATCCCAAACGTTGATAGGGCAAGAAAACAGCACTTCTTGCACCCAAAATCACGTCATACGGTGCATCGGAAAGTTGTTTTTGCCATATCTCCACCCTTTCTGCATCGCTATAACGACTATGGTAGATGCCCAATCGGTTACCAAAAATTTGTCTAAGCCTTTCAGTGATTTGCACCGTGAGGGCAATTTCGGGTAAGAGGTAAAGCACCTGCTTTTTCTCAGCAATGGTTTTCTGTATGAGATGAATGTAGATCTCTGTTTTTCCAGCCGACGTAACCCCATGAAGTAAGGTTACGTTTTGGCGCATCAGCTGCAAAAGAATCTGATTGTAAGCCTCTGCCTGTACTTCGCTCAAGCGTTTTAATGGAACAAGATCAGCGGAAGCATTTCTATTCAGTCGCCCCACTTCTTTCTCATAGGTGATGAGGATGGTTTTGTCGAAAAGTGCCTTGAGAATAGTGGTCGTTGCATGTGCCTCATTGAGGAGTTCTTCTTTCGTGATTTCTCGTGCGATGGTGAGTTTCTCTGCGCCTTCAACCTCTTCTTGCGTAAGACCTGCAAGCCACAAATAGGTCTCCAATACCCCTTTTTGCTTCTTTGCTTGCCGCATATTTTCTAAAAGATGACACAATGCAGCGGGACAGTTCACATAATTTTCATGCAATGCAACATAGGTTTCGGTCTTCGGTTTATAGCTTTCCTCGGCTTTAAGCCCTGAAGGAAGCGCAGCTTTATAGACATCACCCAATGGCGACATATAATAGTCTGAGATCCAATACCAGAGTTTCAATTGAGCTGGCAAGAAAATCGGCTGCTCATCAAGTACGGAAATAATGGGTTTATAGTTGATTGCCTTACCATCAACCATTACCCGATTGTTTGCTGTTAATTGTTGCGTTGCCTCTGTCATTTCCTTAGGTTCAGTGGCACAAACGCCTATATAAGTTTTCGTTTTCCCGAATGGCACCAGCACCCTCACACCCACCACCGCCTGTGTTTCCAACGCAGGCGGAATGAGATAGGTAAAAGTGCCTTCTAAAGGTAAGGGCAATATAACTTCAATACGCTTCATTTCCATTGCAAAGATACTCGAAACATTCGTACAAACAAAATAGTATCGCCAGAAAGAAAGCATAGGAAAGAAACAAACTGACTTTAATCCGAAAAAACAGGATGGTTTACTTACTTTGTGACTGAGGCTTACTTGCATTGCAAATAAGCCTCAATTACAAGCCAACTAAGGCTCACTTGATTTACCCTTAAAATGAACTGCCACTTTGCTATTTTTTTAATTCAGGATACTGAATGCGTGTGTGATAGATAGATTTCAGACGTTCTATGAGCACCTGTTTTGCCGTTCGGATGTCATGAAATGTGATTGGACAATCATTAAAGAAACCCTCTTTCACTTGCGCATCAATAAGTTTATTAACAAGGTTTCCGATACTCTCTTCAGTATATTCTTTCAACGAGCGTGTTGCAGCTTCAACCGTGTCGCTCATCATCAATATTGCTTGTTCTTTCGTATAAGGATTAGGACCTGGGTAGCGGAAAGGTGCTTCGTCGATAACCTCGTTGGGGTGTTCGTTTTGATAAGTGATATAAAAATATTTCACCAATCCCGTTCCGTGGTGGGTCTTGATAAACATCTTGATTTCCTTTGGCAAATTGTATTCTTCAGCCAATCGCAAGCCTGCTGAAACATGATTGATAATGATGTTTGCACTTTCTAAGGGTGAAAGCTTCTTATGCGGATTAACACCCACTTGGTTTTCAGTGAAAAATACAGGGTTTTCCATCTTCCCAATATCATGATAAAGTGCACCAGTTCTAACGAGCTGACTCTTTGCGCCAATTTTATTGGCTATTTCAGCAGCCAAATTGCCCACAGTCATAGAATGCTGAAGCGTTCCTGGTGCCACTTCGCTTAGTTTTCTTAGCAATTCATTGTTAGTATTGGAAAGTTCAAACATTGTTACCAATGAAACGAAGCCAAACAACTTCTCGATAACGAGCATCAACGGATAAGTAAAAAGCAAGAAGACACCATTGACTGCAAAGTGATAATAAATGCTTTGATCAAGTTTTGAAACATCATCCGTTTGAATGAGCTGAATACCCAAATAAATCAAAGCCGATGCAAAGGTAACGAGGAAAGCCGTGATAAATATTTGGCTACGCCGTGAAAGTTCTTGCAAAGAATAGATCGCTACCCATCCAGCCACAATCTGCACAATGATGAACTCATACTGATACTTCACTGCCAAAGCACAAATGAGAATCATAGTGATATGTGCCGTAAACGCCGTTCTGGAATCCATAAAGACTCGAAAGAAGATGGCTGCCATACTAAAAGGAATCACATAAACGCTGAAAAAGTTATACTCAATCATCAACGATGTGAGAATAGGAAAGAGCAGAATGAGCATATAAAGCAAGGAAGCCTCTCGTTGTTTTTCAAATGTTTCTTTTCGGCTACGAAGCATGTAATAAGTGAAAAGCATCAAGAGTAACAAAACATAAATGCTTTGCCCAATAATGGTAGATATTACGCTATCTTTTCCCTCATTTTGTTTTTCCATTGCTTGTTCAAAGGAATGCAATATCCGATAGGTCTTAGCATCAACAATGTCGCCTCGGTCGATGATACGTTGCCCTTCGAGTACAATGCCCGATGCCTGCGGAACAAGGCTCAACATATCGTTCAGCTCACTTTCACTTCTTTCTTTATCATAAATGAGGTTGGGCTCAAGATATTCGTTGAGATTACATTGTTGGAGTTCCGACCTTTTAGCATGAAGATAGGAGTCTGCAAAGATGTTTTCGTAGGCTCCCATCGTGGTATAAAGTTCGCTAACAGGTTTGTTGAAAACCTGCTTTCCCGACACCACCTGAACAACACTTGCCGTGTCGCGCATAAGTTTTGTAAATTCAGACTGATTAAGAATACCCACCTCATAAATATCTGTCAATCGCTGCGCCACTGCTTTTGTATATTCGGGAGGCAAACCAGGAATACCATCCTTATAATTTTGTAGGAACTCGGCTATTTTTTGCTTCCCAATATTGGATTTGAAAGTGAAGTAAGGCTTAAAACTCTGCATAATAGAGTCTCGTTCTTGGCTGAGTGTTTCTTCACTTTTAAAAATGGGGAAATCAAACTTAGCAATGAGTTGCTCATACATCCAAGGCTTTCCCTCATCGTAATGAAACATTTTTCCCTTTGTTCGAGGGAGAAAAGTAACGATGAGTGCCGTTGTAGCAAAGATGATGAAGAGCCGCAGTAGGGCTTTTTTCCAATGAATATCGTTCCAATCTTTGAATTTTATCATAATCTTGTCTCTTGCGTGAATATTGACTTGCGTATGCGAAAATACAAAAAAAATAGTGTATAGTCGAAAAAAAACAGTAATTTTGCAAAAAAATATACTATACTAATTCAATGACAGACAGAAAAGTGAGGGTGCGCTTTGCGCCAAGTCCTACAGGGGCACTGCACATTGGCGGTGTTCGCACAGCTTTGTTCAACTATCTTTTTGCACGGCAGCAAGGCGGAGAAATGCTTTTTCGTATCGAAGATACAGACTCAAATCGTTTTGTTGAAGGGGCAGAGGAGTATATCGTAGAGTCTTTTAAGTGGCTGGGTATAAACTTCGATGAGGGTGTTGGTTATGGCGGAAAATATGGACCATATCGTCAGAGCGAACGTCGTGAGATCTATAAGAAATATGTCAATGAGTTGATTGATGCTGAAAAGGCATACATCGCCTTTGATACACCCGAAGAATTAGAGTCAAAGAGAAAGGAGATAGAGAACTTTCAGTATGATGCCAGCACGCGCATGAGCATGCGCAATTCGCTCACCTTACCCACAGAAGAAGTGAAACAAATGATCGAAGACGGACAACAATATGTGGTTCGCTTCAAGATCGAGCCGGGCGAAGAAGTGCATATACATGATATGATACGTGGAGACGTGTGTGTGAAGACCGAAATTTTGGACGACAAGGTGCTCTACAAGAGCGCAGATGAATTACCCACCTATCATCTTGCCAACATCGTTGACGATCATCTGATGGAAATCAGTCATGTTATTCGTGGTGAAGAATGGTTGCCAAGCGCACCACTGCATGTTCTCCTTTATCGTGCTTTTGGATGGGAAACAACCATGCCTTGCTTTGCCCATTTGCCCCTGCTCTTAAAACCCGAGGGAAAAGGAAAGCTCAGCAAACGCGATGGCGACAGATTAGGTTTCCCTGTATTCCCCTTAGAATGGTGCGATCCAAAGACAGGAGAAACAAGTATGGGTTTCCGAGAAAGCGGTTATTTCCCAGAAGCTGTGGTGAATTTCTTAGCAATGCTCGGGTGGAATCCTGGTACAGAACAAGAAATCTTCACAATGGAAGAACTCATTGCCGCTTTTGACATAAAGAAATGTTCAAAGAGTGGCGCAAAATTCGATTATCAAAAAGGAATTTGGTTCAATCACGAATACATTCTCCACAAAACAGATGAAGAAATAGCTGATCTTTTTGCTCCTATCGTAGCAAACAATGGTGTAGATGCAACCATGGAACAAGTAAAAACGGTGGTTCATTTGATGAAAGATCGCGTTAGCTTTGTGAAAGAATTGTGGGATTTATGCTCATTTTTCTTCATCCCACCAACAGAATATGACGAAAAAACGGCAAAAAAACGCTGGAAAGACTATTCTGCACAACAAATGACTGAACTTTCGGAAATATTGGCAGACATTGATGACTTCACCGTGGAAGGACAAGAACCAATTGTCATGAAATGGGTAGAAGCAAAAGGCTATAAATTAGGCGACATCATGAATGCCTTCCGTTTGGCACTTGTCGGTATCGGAAAAGGACCTGGTATGTTCGACATCACCGCTTTTTTGGGTAAAGAAGAAACATTGCGTCGTTTGCACGCAGCCATCGAAACTTTAGGGTAAAACGGTGGATGGTGTGTGGCAGAGAATGCAATCAACAGAAAGAATGCAGTATGCTCTATAATATAGTAATGTATGTGATGCAGATGGTTGTCGCATTTTGGAGTCTTTTCAATGAAAAGATGCGCAAAATGTGGCAAGGCGAGCGGGCTTCTTTTGAAGTACTCCGTCAGAAAGTAGACCCACGTGCAAAGTACGTGTGGTTTCATGCTGCATCATTGGGTGAGTTTGAGCAAGGGCGTCCGTTGATAGAAGCCATCAGAGCACAATATCCCGACTATAAGATTTTGCTCACATTCTTTTCACCCTCAGGTTATGAAGTGCGGAAAAACTACGAGGGTGCCGATATTGTCACCTATCTGCCAATAGACACTTTTGGGAATGCACGCCGCTTTTTGCGCACGATTCGTCCCGTAATGGCGTTCTTCATCAAGTATGAATTTTGGTATAATTACCTACATATACTCCGTCATCGCAACATTCCTGTATACAGTGTTTCAAGCATCTTTCGCCCCGATCAAGTATTTTTCAAATGGTATGGCAAGGGCTATGGACGTGTGTTGAGATGTTTCACCCACTATTTTGTGCAGAATGAAGAAAGCAAACGATTGTTAGCCACCATTGGAATAGACGCTGTTGATGTGGTGGGCGATACACGTTTTGATCGTGTTTTGCAGGTGAGAAAGGCTGCAAAAGTTTTGCCCAAGGTGGAAGCGTTTGTCGTTGGGAAAAGCGAAAATGCAGAAAGACGTCCTGTTTTTGTTGCAGGTTCATCGTGGCAGCCCGATGAAGAGATCTTCTTACGCTATTTTTCTGCATATGATGATTGGAAAATTATTATCGCCCCACACGTCATTGACGCTGTACACCTTGAACAAATCGTCCATCTTGCAGGCAATAAAAAGATGGTTCGCTATTCAGAAGTAACACCCAATGAGGCTGCGCAGGCAGATGTTTTGATTATAGACTGCTTTGGCTTGTTGTCGTCTGTTTATCATTATGGCAACATAGCCTATGTAGGTGGTGGCTTTGGTGTGGGCATTCACAATGTGTTGGAAGCTGCCGTGTGGGGCATTCCCGTGATTTTTGGACCGAATAATAAAAATTTCGATGAGGCACAAGGATTGTTGAAAGTAGGCGGAGGGTTTGAAATTAAAAACTTTGAAGACTTTTCAGACTTGATGAAACGTTTGCAGTCCAACAATGCATTGCTAACAACGAGTGCTTCAGCAGCAGAAAAATTTGTGGAGAATTTAGCAGGTGCAACCGATAAAATTCTTTCAAAAGTAAGGTTATGAAGTATCAAATAACGTGTGATCATTGTGGTAGTCAATTTTTGGTAGAGGCAAAAGGCGGACAGATTATCGAATGTTCTTGTCCGCATTGTTTCCGCTTGATGCAGATGCAGATGCCCTTTGTGGCAAAAAACGAACATTATCGAACAACGGAAAGTGGGGAATATGGTGCACCACCACAATCGCCTATCAGACGAAAACAACAACGTAGCGGTATGGGGTGGGTTATTGTTTTGTTTTTCTTGGTTTTGATGGCAGCAGGCGTTGGGGCTTATCTCTATTTGAAATCGGAGACACCATCACCCATAGAACCCACGCACAGTGGTTTAGACACCATTCCTTACACCATCGAACAAGAAGAAGTACCTATTGAAGCTCCACAAATAGACACGCAAATGATCGCACCCCTGCCCACTGAGGAAGTTCCTAACACAGAAGATTATAATACGGATATGCACGATTCAGTAGCAGTTGATGGCGCAATGGAAAATCCTTAAATATGCAATGAAACATATAGGTGTTTGACAACAACAAATAGGATTGCCAGAAGTTGTGAATAAATATAGTACTCATACAACTATTATTTATTGAAGAAAATAAAGAAACAGCATAAAAGAAAACAGAAACAACATGGGAAAGATTATATTAACGGGCGACCGCCCAACAGGAAAACTCCATCTCGGACATTATGTAGGTTCGCTCAGACGAAGAGTAGAATTGCAGAGCGAGGGCGATTTCGATAAGATGTTTGTCTTTATGGCAGATGTTCAGGCATTGACAGACAATGCAGAAAATCCAGAGAAGATTCGTCAGAACATCATCGAAGTGGCTTTAGATTATCTTTCGGCAGGCTTAGATCCCACAAAATCTACTTTATTCATTCAGAGTCAGATACCCGAAATTGCAGAATTAACGACCTATATGATGAATCTTGTTTCCGTGAGCCGTGTGCAACGCAACCCAACGGTGAAGACAGAAATCAAGATGCGCAACTTTGAAGCCAATCTGCCAATGGGTTTCTTTTGTTATCCTGTGTCGCAGGCAGCCGACATTGCCGCTTTCAAGGCTACAACCATTCCCGTTGGTGAAGACCAAGAGCCAATGATAGAACTTACACGCGAGATTGTGCGCCGCTTCAACAATGTTTATGCTCCCGTCTTGGTAGAACCCAATATTATGTTGCCAGAGAATGCCACTGCCCGCCGTCTGCCAGGAACAGATGGTAAGGAGAAAATGAGTAAGAGTTTGGGCAATTGCATTTATCTTTCTGATGATGCTGACACAGTATGGACAAAGGTAAAAGGGATGTACACTGATCCAACACACGTGAATGTTTCAGACCCTGGACATGTGGAGGGTAATGCCGTTTTCACCTATCTTGATGCTTTCTCAAGCGATGCCGATTTTGCTGAATTTTGGCCAGAGTTCAGTAATCTTGATGAACTAAAGGCTGCCTATACGGCTGGTGGTATTGGCGATATGAAGTGTAAAAAGTTCCTGAACAGCGTACTTCAAAAGATGCTCGAACCCATGCGTGTTCGCCGTAAGGAATTTGAACAAGACATTCCCGAAATCTATAACATCTTGAAACAAGGATCTTTGGCTGCGCGTGAAACAGCTACACAAACGCTTGATGAAGTGAGAGCAGCTATGCAAATCAATTATTTTGAAGACGCAGAACTCATCCGTAGTCAAGCCGAGCGTTTCAAAAAAGGATAGGAAAGTAAAATAATTATCTTATAAGGAAGGCGGTCTAATAGATATTTGAGAGGCTTCAGTCCCTAAATATCCATTAGACCGCTAACATATCTTATTTTAGCATACTATTGAAGAAAATGCGCTTTCATGTAGGAAATACTTAATAAAGATGGGCAAAATATTTGGCAGAAAAGAAAATAAGCTGTAATTTTGCAGTCGATAAAGTGGCACATAGCCGCTTAAATGAATGTTTAACAATTAAAATTTAAAGCAAAAAGATGATTATTGTACCCGTAAAAGATGGTGAAAACATCGAGAGAGCATTGAAAAAATTTAAGAGAAAGTTTGAAAAGACAGGCGTTGTTAAGGAATTACGCGCACGTCAGCAATTTGACAAACCTTCTGTTAAAAGACGCTTGAAGATGGAACGTGCCATCTACGTACAAAAACTTCGTGACGCAGAAGAATAAAAGTGATTGAAAATTTGGTAGAATAAAAGAATTTTCGTAAATTCGTTGCCAAGAAATAAGCAAAAATGCTGTCAATAGAAAAATTCTTGGATTATTTGCAGTATGAAAGAGGGAACTCTTTGCTGACAATAGAGAACTATGGGCAAGATTTAAAAGATTTTGAAAAGTTCTACAAGACTATTGACGCAAAACTAACTTGGGCGTTCATTGATACTGATATCGTTAGGGCATGGGTAGAGGAAATGATGGATCGCGGCAACGCACCATCCTCTGTTAATCGAAGATTGAGTGCGCTGCGTTCATTTTATAAATATGGACTGAAGCGCAATCTTGTTGATCGCGACCCTGTTTATAAAATCCAAGGTCCAAAGCGAGTAAAGCCTCTGCCACAGTTTCTAAAAGAAAGCGAAATTAATCAATTGCTGGATAAGGAAACACTGGAAAAGAGTTATGAGGATTGGTTTGCAAAAATCATCATACTCACACTTTATTCAACAGGTATACGATTATCAGAACTAGTTGGGCTAAATGACAAAGATGTAGATTTCTTAAACTGTGAATTAAAGGTTACGGGTAAAAGAAATAAACAGCGCATCATTCCATTTGGCGAAGAACTAAAGAACGAGTTAATTGCTTATCAAAGAAAACGCGACAGCGAGATCAAAACAAAAGAATCTTCTGCGTTATTTCTTACAAAAAAAGGGCAACGCGTAAAAAGTGGGAATGTACGAGAAATTGTAAAAAAACAATTATCATCCGTTTCAACACTAAAAAAAAAGACGCCTCATGTGCTTCGACACACGTTCGCAACAGTTATGCTTAACCATAAGGCAGGCTTAGAAAGTGTAAAAAAGTTGCTCGGACATGAAAATCTTGCAACAACAGAGATTTATACGCATACAACGTTCGAGCAATTGAGAGAGATATATAAAGAAGCTCATCCACGAGCATAAACTTTTAAAATTGGAGGTATTTATGGAAATTAAAATTCAATCAATCCGTTTTGATGCTACCGAAAAATTAGAAGCCTTTATTATTAAAAAGGTAGAGAAATTAGAAAAGTCTTACGAAGATATTCAGAAAGTAGAGGTGCAATTAAAGGTGGAAAAACCTGCAACGGCATTGAACAAAACGACAAGTCTCACCGTAACAGCACCAGGATTGGTTTTGTTTGCAGAGAAAACTTGCGACACATTTGAGGAAGGTCTTGATCTTTCGCTTGATGCAATGAAGGTTCAGCTCACCAAAGCAAAGGAAAAACAAAGAAAAAAATAAAAAAACTCCATTTTTATTTGGAGGATAAAAAATAAAGTAGTATCTTTGCAGCCGTTTTACAGCAAGTGTGAAATTAAGAGCCTAACGGCTGCAATTGCCTCTTTAGCTCAGTTGGCCAGAGCACGTGATTTGTAATCTCGGGGTCGTTGGTTCGAATCCGACAAGAGGCTCAAAAGGGTAGTTTCCAGAGTGGCCAAATGGGGCAGACTGTAAATCTGCTGCTTCTAGCTTCGGTGGTTCGAATCCATCACTACCCACTCAGTTAAAAACTTAACTTTAAGTTTGGTTGACTTTCTTTAAAAGCAAGAAATCAGCTTAAAGAACAATGCGGAAATAGCTCAGTTGATAGAGCACTAGCCTTCCAAGCTGGGGGTCGCGGGTTTGAGCCCCGTTTTCCGCTCAAGTCTTGCTGTAATAGCTCAGTGGTAGAGCACTTCCTTGGTAAGGAAGAGGTCCTGAGTTCAACTCTCAGTTACAGCTCTACTACTTCTGTTTTAAATTTAGTACAGAAGAAACAAAACGATTATTCATTATAATAAAATAAAAAATAAGCTATGGCTAAAGAGACATTTCAGCGTACCAAACCCCATGTTAATATTGGTACAATTGGTCACGTAGACCACGGTAAGACTACTTTGACAGCTGCTATCTCTAAAACTCTTCATGATAAGGGTTTCGGTGCAGAAGAAGCTAAGTCTTTCGATCAGATTGATAACGCTCCTGAAGAAAAAGAACGTGGTATTACCATTAACTCTTCACACATCGAATACGAAACTGCAAATCGTCACTATGCACACGTTGACTGTCCTGGTCACGCTGACTATGTGAAAAACATGGTTACTGGTGCTGCTCAAATGGATGGTGCTATCTTGGTTTGTGCTGCAACAGACGGTCCTATGCCTCAAACACGTGAGCACGTATTGCTCGCTCGTCAGGTGAACGTTCCTCGTTTGGTTGTTTTCTTGAACAAGTGTGATATGGTTGATGATGAGGAAATGCTTGAGCTCGTAGAAATGGAGCTTATCGAAATCCTCACACAATATGAATACGAAGAAGATACCCCTATCATCCGTGGTTCTGCACTTGGTGGTTTGAATGGTGTTGACAAATGGGCTGATAAGATCATGGAACTCATGGATACAGTTGATACTTGGATTCAAGAGCCTCCTCGCGCAACAGATAAGCCTTTCTTGATGCCTATTGAAGACGTATTCTCTATTACTGGTCGTGGTACAGTAGCAACAGGTCGTATCGAAACTGGTGTTATCCACGTAGGTGATGAAGTAGAATTGCTCGGTTTGGGTGAAGATAAGAAATCTACTGTAACTGGTGTTGAAATGTTCCGCAAACTTCTTGATGAAGGACAAGCTGGTGACAACGTAGGTCTTCTCCTCCGTGGTATCGACAAAGCTGAAATCAAACGTGGTATGGTACTTTGCCACCCAGGTCAGATTAAGCCATTCAAGAAATTCAAGGCAACTGTATATATCTTGAAGAAAGAAGAAGGTGGTCGTCATACTCCATTCGGAAACAAGTATCGTCCACAATTCTACCTCCGTACGATGGACTGTACAGGTGAAATCACATTGCCAGAAGGTGTAGAAATGGTTATGCCTGGTGACAACGTAGAAATCACTGTAGAACTCATCTACGCTGTAGCTCTGAACCCAGGTCTCCGTTTCGCTATCCGTGAAGGTGGTCGTACAGTAGGTTCTGGTCAGATTACAGAAGTATTCGAAGATTAATTCGGAATGCTAACATAAAATAGTGTTCCCGCTATTAGGGAACACTATCTTACGGGTTTAGCTCAGTTGGTAGAGCACTGGTCTCCAAAACCAGGTGTCGAGGGTTCGAGCCCTTCAACCCGTGCAAAAGAAAGATAATATGATTAAGAAATTCATTAATTATTGCAAGCTTTGCTATAACGAACTTGCGCAAAAAACTACATGGCCTACACCTGCTGAATTAACACACAGTGCAATGGTTGTATTATCTGCTTCCCTAGTCATTGCATTGGTTGTGTTTGTTTTTGATTTTATATCGCAGCATGTAATGGATTTCGTTTATCCAGGTTAAATATATTTAGGAAAATGGCAGAATTAGAAAAGAAATGGTATGTGCTTCGTGCAATTAGTGGCAAGGAGGCTAAGGTAAAAGAATATATCGAAGCTGAGTTGCGCCAAAATGAAAAATTGGCAGCTAATGTGTACGAAGTTTTATTGCCAAAAGAAAGTTATGCAACTTCGCGCAATGGCAAGAGAGTGATAACCGAGAAGTTAAGTCTTCCTGGTTATGTTCTTGTTCAAGCCAGTATGAATGCCGAAACTGCATCAACTCTGCGTTTTATGCCTAATGTGCTTGGATTTTTAGGAGGTATGTCTAATCCTTCACCTGTACGTCAAGCAGAAGTTAATCGGCTGTTGGGCAACGTTGAAGAATCTGAACTTGAAGAATTTCAAGAAGTTCTTTACACGGTGGGGGAAACTGTTAAGGTTACCGATGGACCGTTTAGTGGCTTCCATGGAATAATTGACGAAGTTAGCCCAGAAAAGCATAAACTAAAAGTTATGGTAATGATTTTCGGAAGACAGAATCCACTCGAATTGAGTTTTGCACAAGTTGCTAAAGAAGAATGATGGTATTGTTACGAATGTCGGAATCTTCTTATAATCAATTAATTTTTAATTAACAAAAAAAATGGCTAAAGAAGTAGCTGGATTAATCAAATTACAGATTAAAGGTGGCGCTGCAAATCCTTCTCCCCCCGTAGGTCCTGCATTAGGTTCTAAGGGTATTAATATTATGGGATTTTGCAAGGAATTCAATGCCCGTACCCAGGATAAGGCTGGAAAAGTCCTTCCAGTTGTCATCACATACTACAACGATAAGTCGTTCAGCTTTATAATCAAGACGCCTCCCGCAGCTGTTCAGTTGATGGATGCAGCAAAGATTAAAAGCGGTTCTGGCGAGCCTAATCGTAAGAAAGTTGCGTCAGTAACTTGGGAGCAGGTAAAGACTATTGCTGAAGATAAGATGGCTGATCTTAACTGCTTTACATTGGAAAGCGCAATGAAACTTATTGCAGGTACAGCACGTAGTATGGGTATAACTGTTAAAGGTGACTTCCCTGGTAAATAATTTAAACTTCAAAAGTAAAAATGAGTAAACTGACAAAAAATCAGAAATCAGTAGCTGAGAAGGTAGAGCTGGGGAAATTGTACACGCTGGAAGAAGCTTCAACATTGGTAAAGGAAATTACCACTACAAAGTTTGATGCTTCTGTGGATATCGATGTTCGCCTTGGTGTAGACCCACGTAAAGCAAACCAAATGGTGCGTGGCGTGGTAACATTGCCAAACGGAACTGGTAAGACTACACGTGTACTTTGCCTTTGTACTCCCGATCAAGAAGCTGCTGCAAAAGAAGCAGGTGCTGATTACGTTGGTCTTGACGAGTATATCGAAAAGATCAAGGGTGGATGGACAGAAATCGATGTTATCATCACTATGCCATCTTGCATGGGTAAGGTTGGTCCTTTAGGACGTGTGCTCGGTCCACGTGGTTTGATGCCAAACCCTAAGAGTGGTACCGTAACTATGGATGTTGCTAAAGCTGTAAGAGACGTTAAGTCTGGTAAGATTGACTTTAAGGTTGACAAGGCAGGTATCATCCACACTTCAATCGGAAGAGTGGGTATGACACCAGAACAAATCTTTGGTAATGCTAAAGAATTTATTCAGACAGTTGTTAAACTGAAGCCTGCTGCAGCTAAAGGTACATATATTAAGAGTATCTTTATTTCTAGCACGATGAGTAAGGGTATTAAGATTGATCCTAAATCAGCTGAGTAACTCTAAAAGTTTTGTAAAATGAAAAAAGAAGTAAAAGATACGATCATTGCCGACTTGGGCGAAAAAATCAAAGCATATCCTCATTTCTATCTTATTGATGTAACGGGGCTGAATGCTGAAGCAACAAGTAACCTACGTCGCAAGTGTTTTAAGAGCGAGATTAAGATGGTTGTTGTGAAGAACAATCTTCTCCACAAGGCTTTCCTCGCATCTGAAATAGATTTTGAACCTTTGTATGGTTCTTTGAAAGGTAACACAGCTGTGATGTTTACACAAACAGCTAACCTTCCTGCAAAATTATTGAAAGAGTATCAGAAAGAGGGAGTTCCATCTCTCAAAGCTGCTTACGCTGAAGAATCAATGTTTGTAGGTGCAGACAAGCTCGAAGAACTTGCAGCACTTAAGAGCAAGAATGAACTTATTGCAGACGTTGTGGCATTGCTACAATCTCCAGCAAAGAACGTTGTTTCTGCTCTCCAATCAGGCGCAAACACTATCCATGGTGTGCTCAAGACTTTAGGCGAGCGTCCTGAATAATTTTAAAGTCAATTAAATTTATAATAAAAACGAATAATTAAAAATTAAAAATAAAATGGCAGATATTAAAGCTATTGCAGAAGAGTTGGTAAACCTCACTGTAAAAGAAGTAAACGAGTTGGCAACAATCCTTAAGGATGAGTACGGAATTGAGCCTGCTGCAGCTGCAGTTGCAGTTGCTGGTCCAGCGGTCGCTGGTGCAGCTGGTGCTGAAAGCGCAGAAAAGACAGAATTTGACGTAGTACTTGCTGATGCAGGTGCAAGCAAACTTAAGGTTGTGAAAGTAGTGAAGGAAGCTTGTGGTCTTGGCTTGAAAGAAGCTAAGGATCTCGTAGACGGTGCTCCTTCTACACTTAAAGAAGGTTTAGCTAAGGAAGAAGCTGAAAACCTCAAGAAGCTCATTGAAGCTGAAGGTGCTAAGGTTGAGTTGAAGTAATTTTTACTGAAACCACTGATTAGCAAACTTTTTCTTAAAAGTAAGTTATAAATTTACTATACGGTTAGGATTTACTAAGTAGGTGAGTCCTAACCTTTTTGTGTCTTTGACACCTTTATATGGGATACAAGACTTAAAAGTCGAAAAGTATTCGTTTAAAAATAGTTTATGGCAACAAAGAATAACCCCAGAGTAAACTTCGCTAGTGTTCAAAATCCGTACCCTTATCCGGATTTTCTTGATTTGCAGCTGAAGTCTTTTCGTGACTTCTTACAGTTGGACACACCACCCGAAGAACGCAAGAATGACGGTTTGTTTAAGGTTTTTGTAGAAAACTTTCCTATCACCGATACGCGTAATAATTTCGTTCTTGAGTTCTTAGATTATTATATTGATCCTCCCCGTTTCACAATAGAAGAATGTTTGGAGCGCGGATTGACATATAGTGTTCCTTTGAAGGCAAAGATGAAGCTGTATTGCACAGACCCAGATCATGAAGATTTCGGTACTTTCATCCAAGATGTATTTTTGGGAACAATCCCATATATGTCTAACAATGGTACGTTTGTGATCAATGGTGCGGAGCGTGTAGTTGTTTCTCAATTACACCGTTCGCCAGGTGTATTCTTTGGACAAGGTGTTCATGCAAATGGTCGTGTGTTATATAGTGCACGTATTATTCCATTTAAAGGTTCTTGGATCGAGTTTGCAACTGACATTAATAATGTGATGTATGCTTATATTGATCGTAAGAAAAAGTTGCCAGTAACAACAATGCTTCGTGCGATAGGCTACGAAACAGATAAAGAAATATTGCAGCTCTTCGATCTTTGCGAGGAAGTAAAGGTGAACAAGAAAAACATGAAGGCAGTTTTGGGAAGAAAGTTGGCTGGTAATGTAATGAAGAGTTGGAATGAAGATTTCGTAGATGAAGACACGGGCGAATTGGTTTCAATCGAACGTAATGACGTTGTGATTGATCGTGAAACTGAAATTACAGAAGAAAATATAGACATCATTCTTGAGAGTGGAGTTTCTTCTATTCTTTTGCATAAGGATGAAGATACTGCCAATAAGTATTCTATTATCTTCAATACTTTGGCAAAAGACCCAAGCCACTCAGAAATAGAAGCTGTAAATTATATCTATCGTCAGTTGCGCAACGCTGATGCTGCTGATGACACAAGTGCACGTGAAGTTTTCCAAAACTTGTTCTTCTCTGACAAGCGTTACGACTTAGGTGAAGTGGGACGTTACAGGATTAATAAGAAGTTGGGTCTTGACACGGATATGGATACGCGTGTCTTGACGAAAGAAGACATCGTTGAGATTATTAAGTATCTCATTAATTTGATTAACTCTAATGCGACAGTAGACGATATTGACCACTTGTCTAACCGTCGTGTACGCACGGTTGGCGAACAACTTGCAAATCAATTCTCAATTGGTTTGGCACGTATGAGCCGTACGATTCGTGAACGCATGAATGTGCGTGATAACGAAGTGTTCCAACCCACTGATTTGATTAATGCAAAAACGATTTCAAGCGTAATTAACTCTTTCTTTGGAACAAATCCATTGAGCCAATTTATGGATCAAACGAACCCATTGGCAGAAGTAACGCACAAGCGTCGTCTTTCGGCTCTGGGTCCTGGTGGGCTTTCTCGTGAACGTGCAGGTTTTGAGGTGCGAGACGTACACTATACACACTATGGACGTCTTTGTCCTATCGAATCACCTGAAGGTCCTAACATTGGTCTGATTTCTTCGCTCTGCCTTTATGCAAAAATCAATGAACTTGGTTTCATCGTTACACCCTATCGTAAGGTGGATAGTTCGCGTGTGGATCTTGAAAACAACAATGTCGTGTTCCTCACAGCTGAAGAAGAAGAAGACAAGTTGATAGGACAAGGCAATGCACCATTGAATCCAGATGGAACGTTTATTCGTACATTTGTGAAATGTCGCCAAGATGCCGATTATCCAGTAGTTGCACCAAGCGAAGTAGATTTGATGGACGTTGCTCCTCAACAGATAGCCTCTGTGTCTGCAGGTTTGATTCCTTTCCTTGAACACGATGACGGTCACCGTGCATTGATGGGATGTAACATGATGCGCCAGGCAGTTCCATTGCTTCATAACGATGCTCCAATCGTGGGAACAGGATTGGAAAGACAAGTGTGTGAAGATTCAAGAACGATGATTACTGCTGAAGGTGATGGCGTTATAGAATATGTAGATGCAACAACTATCCGCATCTTGTATGATAGAACAGAAGATGAAGAATTTGTTAGTTTTGAACCTTCATTGAAAGAATATCGCATTCCTAAGTTCCGTCGTACAAACCAAAACATGGTTATTGACCTTCGTCCAATTTGTAATAAGGGACAACGTGTAAAAGCTGGTGATATTCTTACCGAAGGCTATGCTACGGAAGATGGTGAATTGGCTTTGGGACGCAATCTTCTTGTGGCTTATATGCCTTGGAAAGGATACAATTATGAAGATGCCATTGTATTGTCTGAACGCATGGTGCGTGAAGATATTCTCACTTCAGTGCATGTTGATGAATATTCGTTAGAAGTTCGTGAAACAAAACGTGGAGTAGAAGAGTTTACGGCTGATATTCCAAATGTAAGTGAGGAAGCAACAAAAGATCTTGACGAGAATGGTATTATTCGTATTGGTGCACGTGTAGAACCAGGCGACATAATGATTGGTAAGATTTCTCCAAAGGGAGAAAGTGATCCTTCACCAGAAGAGAAACTCTTGCGTGCCATCTTTGGCGACAAGGCAGGTGATGTGAAAGACTCTTCGTTGAAAGCCAATCCATCTTTGAGTGGTGTTGTTATTGATAAGAAGTTGTTCTCTCGTGCAATAAAAACACGTGAAAGCAAGCGCCAAGATAAGATTCTTTTGGCAAAGATAGATGACGAATACGAAGCAAAGAACAATGACCTTAAAGATCTTTTGGTAGATAAACTTCTGATGCTTACTGAAGATCGTTTGTCGCAAGGCATAAAGGATTATTCAAATGCAGAGATCATAACCAAAGGAAGTAAGTTTACAGTGGCTGCGTTGAAGAATCTTGATTATGAAGGTATACAATCAAATGATTGGACAGAAGACGAACATACGAATGTTCTTATCCAACAATTGATAATGAACTATATTCGTAAGTACAAGCAAATGGATGCTGAAATGAAGCGTAAGAAGTTTGCAATTACTATCGGCGATGACCTTCCTTCAGGCGTTCTTCAGATGGCAAAAGTTTATATTGCTAAGAAGCGTAAGATCCAAGTTGGTGATAAGTTGGCTGGTCGCCATGGAAACAAGGGTATTGTTTCAAAGGTTGTGCGTACAGAAGATATGCCATTCCTTGAAGATGGTCGTCCTGTAGACTTGGTATTGAACCCACTTGGTGTGCCTTCTCGTATGAACCTCGGACAGATCTTTGAAGCTATTCTTGGTGCGGCAGGGCGCAATTTGGGTATTAAGTTTGCAACACCAATCTTCGATGGTGCTAAATTGGATGATTTGAAAGAATGGACAGATAAAGCGGGGCTTCCACGCCTTTGCTCTACTTATATGTATGATGGTGAGACGGGCGAACGCTTCGACCAACCAGCAACAGTTGGTGTAACCTACTTCTTGAAGTTGGGACACATGGTGGAGGACAAAATGCACGCTCGTAGCATTGGACCATACTCTCTTATTACCCAACAGCCACTTGGCGGTAAGGCACAATTCGGTGGACAACGTTTCGGAGAAATGGAAGTTTGGGCAATCGAGGCCTTTGGTGCTTCTCATGTGTTGCAAGAAATATTGACAATAAAGTCGGATGACGTTGTAGGACGTGCGAAGGCCTATGAGGCTATCGTTAAAGGAGAACCAATGCCTACACCAGGTATTCCAGAATCTTTGAATGTATTGCTTCACGAACTCCGTGGTCTTGGCTTGAGTATCAAACTTGATTAATTTGAACACCCCAAAATAAAATAAACATGGCTTTTAAGAAAGATAATAAAGTTAAAAGTAATTTTAGCAAACTTACGATAGGTCTTGCTTCTCCCGAAGAGATTTTGGAGAACTCATTCGGAGAAGTAACCAAGCCTGAAACCATAAACTACCGCACTTACAAGCCTGAACGTGATGGTTTGTTTTGCGAACGTATTTTTGGTCCAACAAAAGATTATGAATGCGCTTGTGGAAAATATAAGCGTATCCGTTATAAAGGTATTGTTTGTGATCGTTGTGGTGTTGAAGTTACAGAAAAGAAAGTGCGTCGCGAACGTGCTGGACACATAGAACTCGTTGTTCCTGTTGCCCATATTTGGTATTTCAGAAGTCTTCCTAATAAAATAGGTTATCTTTTAGGACTTCCTACAAAGAAACTTGACGCAGTGGTATATTATGAAAAATATATCGTAATACAGCCAGGTGTTGTGGAAGGAATGAAAGCGACTGATAGTGACGAAGACTTAAATGGTTCACACAAGTTCGATTTACTCACAGAAGATGAATATCTTGACATTCTTGATAATCGCCTTCCAGAAGGCAATGAATACTTAGACAATAGTGATCCTAAGAAGTTCATCGCAAAGATGGGTGCAGAGGCGATATATGATTTGTTGAAAGATATCGACCTTGATAGATTGGCAGGCGAATTACGCGACCGTGCTACTACGGACACAAGTCAGCAACGAAAGACCGATGCACTGAAGCGTTTGCAGGTGGTAGAAGCATTCCGTCAAGCACAGGGGATCAATCGTCCAGAATGGATGATTATGAAGATCATTCCCGTTACACCACCAGAACTGCGTCCTTTGATTCCATTGGATGGTGGACGCTTTGCAACGTCAGACTTGAATGACCTCTATCGTCGTGTTATTATCCGTAACAATCGTTTGAAACGATGGATGGAAATTAAAGCACCTGAAGTGATTTTGCGAAACGAAAAACGTATGCTCCAAGAAGCTGTAGACTCTTTGCTCGACAATAGTAGAAAGTCGTCTGCCGTGAAGAGTGAAAGCAATCGTCCTCTTAAATCTCTTTCAGATTCTCTCAAAGGAAAGCAAGGACGTTTTCGTCAAAATCTTCTTGGAAAACGTGTTGATTATTCTGCACGTTCTGTTATTGTCGTTGGTCCAGAATTACAAATGGGCGAATGTGGTTTGCCTAAATTAATGGCAGCCGAACTCTATAAACCGTTTATTATTCGTAAGCTCATTGAACGTGGTATCGTGAAAACGGTGAAGAGTGCTAAGAAAATTGTCGATCGTCGTGAACCCATTATCTGGGATATTCTCGAAAATGTAATGAAAGGACATCCTGTTCTTCTGAACCGTGCTCCTACGCTTCACCGTCTCGGTATTCAGGCTTTCCAACCTAAGATGATCGAGGGTAAAGCAATTCAACTTCACCCATTAGCTTGTACAGCATTTAATGCCGACTTCGATGGCGACCAAATGGCAGTTCATCTTCCATTGAGCAATGAGGCGGTACTTGAAGCACAAATATTAATGCTTCAAAGCCATAATATCTTAAATCCTGCAAACGGTGCACCTATTACAGTGCCTTCTCAGGATATGGTACTTGGTCTTTATTATATCACAAAGATTCGTCCAGGTGCTAAAGGTGAAGGACTTACTTTCTATGGTCCAGAAGAAGCTATTATTGCCCATAATGAGAAGCGTTGCGCTCTGCACGCACAAGTGAAAGTGATGGTAGACGATTTAGTAGATGGTAAACTTCAAAAACGCATTGTTGAAACCTCTGTCGGACGTGTTATTGTGAACCAAATCATTCCAACAGAAGTAGGATTCTTCAATGACATCATCTCAAAGAAATCGCTCCGCGGGCTTATTGCTGGTGTAATTCAAGCTGTAGGTATGGCGCGTGCTTGTGCATTCCTTGATGGTATCAAGAACCTTGGCTATCGCATGGCTTATGTGGCTGGACTTTCGTTCAACCTTGATGATATCATAGTTCCAGAAGAGAAGACAGGTATTGTTGCTAAGGGACAAGATGAAGTTGATCAAGTGAAAGCCAACTATGAAATGGGGTTCATCACTGATAAAGAACGTTATAACCAGGTAATTGATGCGTGGACACACGTAAATAATAAGCTCAAGCAAAGCGTTATGAAGCACATGATTGAAGACGATCAAGGTTTCAATGCAGTGTACATGATGCTTGACTCTGGGGCTCGTGGTTCTGCCGATCAGATTGCTCAGCTTGCGGGTATGCGTGGATTGATGGCAAAACCTCAAAAGGCAGGTGCTGAAGGTGCGCAGATTATCGAAAACCCAATTCTTTCAAACTTTAAAGAGGGTATGTCGGTGCTCGAGTACTTCATTGCATCACATGGTGCTCGTAAAGGTCTTGCCGATACAGCTATGAAGACGGCCGATGCTGGTTATCTTACACGCCGTCTTGTAGACGTTTCTCATGACGTTATCATTACCGAATCAGATTGTGGTTCTTTGCGTGGATTGGAATGTCGTGCACTGAAGAATGGTGACGAAACAGTTGCTTCGCTCTATGAACGAATCTTGGGACGTGTCTCTGTTCATGATGTAATCCATCCAACAACAGGCGAACTCATCGTTGCTTCGGGTGAAGAAATTAATGAAGAAAAAGCCAAAATCATTGATGAATCTCCTCTTGAAATGGTTGAAATTCGTTCTGTGCTCACTTGTGAAAGCAAGAAGGGTGTTTGCCAAAAATGTTATGGTCGAAACCTTTCAACCGCACGTATGGTTCAACTTGGAGAAGCTGTTGGTGTCATAGCAGCACAGGCAATTGGTGAACCTGGAACGCAGTTGACGCTTCGTACATTCCACGCTGGTGGTGTGGCAGGTAATGCAGCAGCAAACGCAACTTTGGTTGCTAAGAATGATGCACGCATTGAAATGGAAGAAGTTCGTACCGTTCCTTTTGTAGATGATGAAGACAAAGAATGTAAGAAGGTGGTAAGCCGTCTTGGTGAAATTCGTTTCATCGATCCAAATACCGATATTGTTCTTCTCACCGATACACTTCCTTATGGTAGCGCACTCTATTTTAAGAGTGGCGACAAGGTTAAGAAAGGTGATCTCATTGCTAAGTGGGATCCATTCAACGCCGTAATCGTAAGCGAATATGCTGGTGTATTGCGTCTCAACGATGTTGTGGAAGGCATGACATATAAAGCTGAAACCGACGAAGCAACAGGTCTTACCGAACGCATCATCACTGAATCACGCGACAAGGCAAAGGTTCCTTCAGTTGATGTTGTGAAAGTTGGTGCAAAGAAAGGTGCTGATGGTCGCTATGCGGCAGAGGATATCCTCGGAACCTATAACCTCCCTGTAGGTGGTCACCTTGAACAAATTGTTCAAGATGGTGCAGAAATCAGTACAGGTACTACACTTGTCAAAATTCCACGTTCTGTGGGTGGTGCGGGCGACATTACAGGTGGTCTTCCACGTGTTACAGAGTTATTTGAAGCACGTAATCCTTCTAACCCCGCTGTTGTATCAGAAATCGATGGTGAGGTGGCAATGGGTAAGGTTAAACGTGGTAATCGTGAAATTATCATTACCTCTAAAACAGGTGAGCAACGTAAATATCTCGTGAGCCTTGCAAAGCAAATTCTTGTGCAAGAGCATGATGCTGTTCGTGCTGGGACACCACTTTCAGATGGTATTATCACGCCTGCCGACATTCTTTCTATTAAAGGTCCTACTGCCGTTCAAGAATATATTGTTAATGAGGTGCAAGATGTTTATCGTTTGCAAGGTGTAAAAATCAATGACAAGCATTTTGAAATCATTGTTCGGCAAATGATGCGTAAGGTGCGTATTGACGAACAAGGCGATACAACATTCCTTGAACAAGACCTCGTTGATAAGCTCGACTTTGCAGCTGAAAACGACCGCATTTGGGGTAAGAAAGTTGTTACAGACCCAGGAGATTCTGAAAATTGCTACAAAGGACAAATCATTTCTGTCCGCAAATTGCGTGATGAAAATTCAAGCCTTAAGCGTCGTGACCTTCGTTTGGTACAAGTGCGCGATGCTGTTCAAGCAACTGCCACCCAGATGTTGCAGGGTATCACACGTGCAGCCCTTGGAACAAAGAGCTTCATGAGTGCAGCCTCTTTCCAAGAAACAACAAAGGTACTCAACGAAGCGGCTATACGTGGAAAGGTCGATATGCTTGAAGGCATGAAAGAAAACGTGATTTGTGGTCACCTTGTTCCTGCAGGTACAGGTCTTCGCCAATGGCAAAAGATCATTGTTGGAACACAAGAGGAATATGAACGCATTGAAGCAAATAGAAAAGGTGTACTCGAATTTTCTGACAAAGAAATGAGAGAAGAAAACGCATAAAAAGCGCAACGCTTACTCTTATACAAAAAAGAGAGCACGTCAAAATAAAGTGTCCCAAAAAGTTGGACAGGTTAAACATCATCCTATTATTGAAAGAGTTCAGTACTATACTGAACTCTTTCCTTTTAACCTGGATTTTACTCTTTTATATTGCTGAATAGTGAACTGATACAAATGGCTAAAAGGATAAGTCATGATGCAAGATACACAATGAGATCAATTTTCATATTTTTATACGCGAGTTCAGGATAATATTAGTATGCGAACAGTTGTCCGTTTCAATTCAATAGGTCATTTTCCTTTGTTATCTATCAATGCCTAAATATCCTCAATAGTGTAGTTTTCTTGTCCGTGAAATTCCATATACTAAAGTTTTAAACTATAACTAAGTGATCTAATTGTCTTTTTATATCCTCGAAAGGTTGATTCAAGTCCAAAGTACGAAAATAAATAGTATTCCCATCGTGTAATACAATTTTATTATCTGGCACAACCCTTTCTTGAGTTTTAGCATACAAGATCATACCATCAACATAACCAGAATGTTCTTTGTCCAAGTTAATGACATAGGATTGTATCTGATACAAATTATTGGAATGAATAGTCTTTTTATCAAAATTCTGCTGCATTGTCTTACCATAGTATTTGGCATCAATAATGAGTGTACGATGGAAGAAATGAAGCATGACATCCGTCTTCATTATAGGTAAAATGTGCGCATCAGATTTTTCCTCCTGTACATTCCAATCTATCAAGCCTGCTTCAGCACGAAGTTCTGGATAATGCTTTCTGTAGTATTCCAAGATGAATTTCTCAAACAATCGGCTCATATTCTCGTCCGAAAAAGCTGTCACATCATACCTACCATTATCAGTAGTAAGAAGTAGATCTTTAGAAACGAAATAACAAATATACAGCAGCATTTGGTAGGTTCTACTATTTCTGTCGAATCGCAGACTTCCCCAACTTACATTTCTCAATTCAATGATACTCACATTGCTGAAGAACAGCATAAGTTTCCTGAGATTATTCTTTCTAGATGACTTTACTTCAGAATGCCTAATGAGAGCCATGCAAGTCGATTTAAGAATCTGATTAAAAAGGCAGTCCTCAGAGAAGTTGTCATAGTCACAAACCAATTCTTGCCTGTTCATTAACCGCTGTCGGATTGTGCCATCCACATTCAATTTCCCTTTAAGTGTCATCAGACTTTCCGATGTAGGCATATATTCCTTGTGAAGACCCCGTTTTAGAAGGGAAGATATTCCGCACGATAGTATTTCGGCAAAGAGATCATGAATATATTCAAAATCTTCATTGGCAACTCTCTCATAGTTATTTTTTCTAAGCTCTCGGAAAGCATAGGTCAACATGTAATAGATGTTGCGTATCAATATACCTTTATCTTCAATCATCTAATGCCTTTGTCAGTTTGCCAATTTCATGCTCACATAGTTCTTTATTGTCAAACCAATACTCTTCAAGCATCGGTGCTATATCATACATCACCACATTCCTCAACCAATCAGCATCGAAGTTCTTTTGGTTGCAGAAATAACTATGACCGATACAAAATCCATCTCCGAGTGAGTCATCATTTATAATATCGTCATTGAGTATTTTTATAGAAGCCACGACTTTATCAAACTTCGTGCTGTCAATTCCGTTTTGGTATTTCTTGAAACCATCTGAGTCAAAGCCAGGCTTCATCTTGAAGAAAGCAAAACGGCGACGAAGGGCGTAGTCAATCATAGCGAGACTTCTGTCTGCCGTATTCATCATACCGATTATGTATAAGTTATCTGGAACTGAAAACAACTCTTCACTATAGGGCAATCTGACTGCATTATTATCATTGCGATAACAGTTTTCAATAAGCATTAACAATTCCCCGAAAATTTTGCTAAGATTACCTCGGTTAATTTCATCGATGATAAAGAAGAATGGTTTATCTGGAGCCGACTTAGCAGCCCTACAGAAATTGTAGAAAACTCCTTTTTTTAATTTGAACCCGCCATCTTCTTCAGGCTTATAACCCATGATAAAGTCTTCATACGAATAGTTTTGATGGAACTGGATAAACTCAATCCTTGACTTGTCCTTTTCGCCCATTATGGCATAGGCAAGCCTGCTTGCCGCAAATGTCTTTCCTGTGCCAGGAGCACCTTGAAGTATAATGTTCTTCTTTGAAGATAAGAGCTTCTTTAAGGTTGTCAGCTCCTCTACATTCATATATACTTCATTCAAGAAATCGCTATCGCAATACTTCTCATTATCTTTCTTCTGGGCTATGGGATTATCTTCACGAATAATGTCCATCAATACAGTATATTCATCTTTGGATAATTGGAAGAATGAACCATTCTTGTTTTTCAAGAACTCCATGTCAGACAGTTCGTCAATGTCTTTAATACTCGCAAAGTCCACAGGCGATGCCAAGGTCTCAACTTTCTTGAAGAATATCTCTTTGCCATCATTCTCCTTCTCAATTTCCAATAATGCCACAATCTGTTTAGTGGGAGTTGCCTCATATCCAATCACAACATCACCCTTCTTGGCATCTAAGAAATTCTTAAATACCCGACGTGGATTACCATTGTCATTATATAGTGTGTAACTCTCTTCCTCACCAACAGCCATATCATATAAACTCCAGATACTCGGTTTTGAAACTAACCACCAATAGTGGCGCTCCGTTACAGGATTAAACAAAGCTTCAATTTTTGCTATATCCTCTGTATATGTGGTGAAGTCAGTCAGTGTTTTCATTGGTATGGTGTGAGCTGGTGCTTCCCATAAACCAATATGCGACCAATTTACCTTACGGACATGTCGGTAGCTGCTTCGTGTTACATCATAAACATAATCACCCGTCACGACACCGCGCCCAATAATCTTTGATTGTCCTTGTTTTGCAAACACAATATCACCAGGTTTCATTTCATGGCAGAAATCCCACAAAGCCTTGCGGTCATTCTTAAAGGACTTGTCAGGATTGTCATGTACCTTCTGCAACTTCTTCATTATTTCATTGATAGTGGCATACTGAGTAAGGTCGCCTATATTATCCCATCCTATGCATATAATGCTTTGCTGCTGGCATTCTTCCCATTTCAAGGCATTCCCACCAGGTGCATAGACCCAATACCTGATTGTTTTATCTTCTACAACCATACCTGGCTTCGCATTCATAAGTGATGTGTCAACAGGCTCTTTATAAATGTAATATACAAGATCAATGACCAGCGTTTTCATCAGTGGATCCTGATAGAACTTGTCTGCCAAAGCAGTGTCGAGCATGATTCTCAGTTCGTGGTCTTTCTGAATGATATTGCACAACTCATCATAAAAACCCATGAAGAGATTGATATTCTCTTCATAGTGTCCTTTCTTAAATATAAGACCTGTCTTTAGACGCTTTGCAGCCTCCTTGACGAGTGAGAACTGATAAATATAGTATTTGTTAGGATAGCGCAGCCAAAGATAAACGGAAATAGCATGTTCACCTTGATAGTGATTAAGACCTCTGTCAAAATGGGCATCCAACAGTTCTTGTGACTTTGCTTTGAAATCGGCCATGCGTGCATAGAGCTGTTTGGTTTCATCAAACAGATTGCGTAGCATCTGTCGAACAGTTTCTGGATCTCTCTCAGCAAAGCGAATAAGCATACCACGTGGGAAGTTATTCACTGTGTCTAATAAATTCGATGTATCACCCAATGCTTTGGTCAGCATGTCAGGAAAGTTAGCAGCATCAACATCCCAGTTATCTTGGAATGTCTTAATTGCTTTCCATTTATATCTTTCAAGCTTTTTCCAATCCTCGTTGGCAAGGAAAGATTTATATTTCAGCAGGATAGTTTCTAATGATTGTTTATCTATCATAACGTGTGAGTTCAACGAATTATAAGCGTTTGTAAATTTGCTGATTAGCGAAATTTGTTGTAACATTATAGTGCTAAAATACAAAGCATAACAAACAAAAATCGCTATGATCACCGAGGACAAAGTTACAAAAATTTTTTGTATGGCAGATGAATGGGCTACGCCGATTTATAATTTTGCAAGTTTTTTGACTTAATGATGGCAAAATATAAGATAGAACCAGCAAAAAAGAGAAAATATCATCGTGATTCCACGATGTCTAAGACAGAAATTATGATGATCATCCTCCTTTTTCATTCTTTTGGCTATCGCCACATGAAGCATTTCTATCTTGGGTCGCTGCAGAGAATGCGATTGACTATATTCAGCCGTTCTTCATAATAGTGGTGTCTATACATAATGCACCCTAAAAGTTTTGTGTCTAACTTTTGGGGTGCAGTTCAATTATAATTATTAGGGGCTTTTATTTTGTCTATTTTACAGTTGAAAATCGGGGTAGTTTTTTGCAGTAGCATCCTCTCCATCTCCCTCCTCTGTGACTGTTGATGATGAAAAAGTTTTTTGCTCGTCAATAGATATGTAAGGTTTTTTGTTATTAGAGTATTTATCTGTTGCTGCAATCATTATGGTATTTTCCATACCAACTGTAGTAATAGTAGGTGTGATATACTTGCGTTTGTTCATGACTTAATGTTTCTCTTAATATTTAATTAATATTGCAAAGATAGAAAGAATTTTGTGAATAGCAAAGGTGTACTAGGATTATTCTTCATTATGGTAAATCAACTTTCTCACGCATAGATTCTCCGGACAAATAAAATATGCTTTAACCTAATTCGGTCATTAGAGATCAAACAGATTTGGGGTTAATTTAGCTAAGTAGGTTAATATTTAGAAAAAGCTTTATTAAAAAATAATACTATTTATCTTCTTATCAACTGATATGTTTCTTTTGTTGCAAAATATTTATAAATATGGTGCTATAGTTTAAAATTCTTATAAATGAGTGTTTAAGGAAAAATAATTACATTTTATGTTTAAAAAATATACTTTTTTTTTGTAGTTATCTTTTTTTTATATATATTTGCAGCGTCAATCTATAATGATGAAATAGTGTTTGATTTACGAGCTCTTTGAAGAAGATGATTATGTGTTTATGAAACACTACCAGATATTCTGAGATTAGCAAAAGAGAAAATGAGATTTGATCGCCATTTAGCTTTGGTTGGATGCAGCACGCAAATCTTGATATATAAAATAAAACTAAAACAAATTTTATAGCCTTGTTGGTTTGAATAAAGGACGTGCTGAATTGTTTGAACGTAAAAGGCTAATTAATATTTTAACCTATGAAGAAGAGCATATTCTTTGTGTCTATGGCACTTGCGGCTATGAGTTTGCCGTTGATTACGTCTTGTAACAATGATGATGTGTTGGGTGGAGAGAACACCAAGGTTGATGATGCTATTGTTGAAGGAAAAGAAGCTGTTCAGGCTTACCTAAAAACAAAAGCTGATCCTAAAGGTGTTTTCCGTGTAACAGGAGCTACCGAAGAAAATAATGTGGGCGAAGGTCCTGTTGTTGTAGGTGGTGAAGATTCTGAATATGGTGAACTTACGTCATTGAATGGAGTTCCTGGTCGCTGGGTGACGACAACGCGTCGTTATCGTTTGGATGCAGCTTTCAATGAGGCTGTTCTTTTTAATCCTGCTGCCGATATTCTTTATCCTGGTTGTGCTTTAAGAGGTTCTAGTATTGCTGATGCTACTTATTCTATTCTTTCTGGCGCAGAGACAGGTCCTATCACTTTCTCTGTTGATCTCCAAGCCGTAAATCCTTCTGAGCAAAACCGTTTGAAAGCTACTTGTATGAACATTCGCATGAGTGACTATCAAACTGCATTGGGCGAAATGCTCAATGTGAACACTGTTGCACCAGCTGTTACCACTACGGCAAGTGTAGAGAAGATTTCGAATGCACGTGAATTCATGGCGAAACTTGGTGCTGTTGTGAAATCTAAGTATGGAGATTTTGCAAGTAACTTAAATCTTGATTTCAGCAAAAACAAATCATTTGTTGTTGCTAAGTGTATTCAAAAATTCTATACAGTAACGATGGATGCGCCTATTGGTGAAACTATTTTTACACGTATCCAAAAGCAACATATGGATGATATGCAGCCTATGTATGTCAGCAATATTAGTTATGGTCGTATGTTGTTCTTTACACTTGGCACCGATGATGATAGCAAGCATGTTCAAGGTGCTCTAAAATATGCTATGGCTGCAATTGAAGGAAAGTCTTTCAGTGTAGATCCAGAGTTAGAATTTGAGTACAAGAAAATTCTCAATAGTAGCGATTTGAAGGTGACCGTATTGGGTGGTGATAATGAATATCAATCTGAAGTTATTCATGGTGGTTTGGAAGCTATGAAGAAGTTCACAGAAAAGAGTATTCCTTTGAAGCAAATGGTGCCTATTAGCTTTGGTCTTCGCTATGCAGTAGATAACTCTTTAGCAAAAATTCAAGCATCTAATGAGTATACAGTTTCAGAGCGTGTATTTGTTCCTGATTTCGATAAGGCAACTTTGCGTATGTATGTGAAAGGTTTCTCTGCTTATAATAGCGTTTCAGGAAAACCACTTGATAGAAATTCTGTACTTGTTGGTAATGTGTGGGTAGACATCGCAGGTAAGCGTCAAGATATTTTCACAATTGATGAAAGAACGCCTCTTTCTTGGCCATATCGTTCAGGTGATTACAAGGTTCAGCCCGTAAATAAGCAAATCAATCTAATCAAAGTAGAGCGTGCACCTGAAATGACTATACAGGAGTTCCTTAGAACAACAATGTGTAAATTTGGAACTTCTTTGCGCCACGTAGGTCGCTTCCCATCATCTTATGGAGATACATTTACTGCGGTTACTTTAGATCAGGTTTGGGCTACTTATCAGTCTGGAAATAGTGAAATTATTGTGGAAAGTCGTGATGGAGGTACCCGTACGGTAAAAACTTATATTGATATAGAAGAAGTTGATTTCTTTAATCCTGCAGGTAAGAAAATCAAGATGAATAAATAAATCTTTATAAAGAATGGGATGACTTTCCTATTACTATAAAGTAAACCAAATAAATTCTTTAAGCTATTCAGTCGTAGTTAAGAAAAATTACGACTGAATAGGCTCAAAGAAAATAAAAGAATATATTTATATTTCAGTCGTTTATAGTTTTTTATTACTGTAAGAAGAAAGAGTTAAGTATTCTGATTTCTTAGAAATCTGAAATATTCTGTTGAAGAGTGGTTACTTGTTATAACCTTCCAAGTAAGCCAATGCCCACTTGTTATACCAATTTTAAACAATTAATAACCATCCTAAGCAAGCTCAGTAAGGAGCATTGGATACTTTGTTTGCAATGGAAATAATAAACGCTAATAATATGAAAAGGTTTAATTCCTTAGTAGGATGTTGCTTACTTTCTTTGGCAAGTATGGCAAATCCAGTGTCAAAAACTCAAGCGTTGCAGATCGCTGTAGGTTTCTCTGGCGATAAAGCAACTTCTAAAATGAAAGTTTCTTATACGCGTAGAAGTGCGGCAAGTCCCAGCAAAGCGCAAAATGAGCTTTACTACGTTTTCAATCGTGGCGATAACAAAGGTTATGTAGTAGTGGCTGGTGATGATCGCGTGCAACCTATTCTTGCATGGAGTGACACTGGTGAGCTTACGCAAGAAGATATTGAAAATCACCCATCTATTAAATGGCTCTATGATGAATATCAAAAACAAATAGAGTGGGCGATTGAAAATGTGCCAAATGTGCCAAGTGCTGAGTATAGAAAAGTTGTGTCACGTGCAAGAAACTATGATATTTTACAATCACCATTGCTTGCATTGGAAACCGACCGTGTTACACCTCGTGCCAATGCAGTGAGTCTTGGTCAAGCATGGCCTTTCAACCGCTATTGTCCTAACTATCGTTACAACGGATCTTCTTATCCAACTGTTTCGGGATGTGTGGCTACTGCTATCGCAACCGTAATGCGTTGGCACGCATGGCCAAATAAGGCTGTGGGAAGCTACTCATACTATTGGAATGGTAACTTGTTATCAGTGAATTTTGATGGTATAGGTAATTCTGAAAATGCAGCTTACGATTGGAATCAAATGCCAGAAGCTGTAACATCAGGTGGTGCCGATCGTGCAACAGGCTATCGCTTGAATAATGTTCAATCAGATAACTATGGACGTCTTTTACGCGATATCGGTTACACAGTGAAAATGAGCTATGGTCCTGCTTTCACTGGTGGATCGGGTGCGTATGTGTACGATGTGCCTCGTGCTTTGTACACACACTTTGGCTACAGAACTACCGTTCGTAATATACGTCGTTACAATTTCACCTCAGAAGGATGGATGAATGAAATCCGCAAAGAAATGGACGACTATGGACCAGTTATCTTTGCTGGTTATTCAAAAGGTGGTGGTCACTGCTTCGTGTTGGATGGTTATGCAACAAATGGCTTCGTTCACGTAGATTGGGGATGGAATGGTAGCTCAAACGGATGGCACCTCCTCCATATCTTGGAACCAGGTTCACAAGGAATTGGTGGTGGTGATGGTGGCTACAGCTCTGGTCAAGAAATGTTGCGTTATGTGCAACCTGACAGAAATGTTGATCCTAATCCAGAACCTAACCCAGAGCCTAATCCAAATCCAAACCCAGGTGAAGAAGTAACAGTTGGTTCAAAACTCGTTATCGCTTCAGCTATGAACGGACAAAAAGTGGGTCAAACTTCTTGGGAAAAGATTACAGTTAAAGTACGCAACGATCATGGCAGCAAAGCATGGTCAGACTATCTTGCACTTGGAATCTACAAAGAAGGAGATGCAAACTCACAAGTAATAGGTAACTCTTACCAATACATTTCAAGTGGTGCTGAAAAAGAAATTGTCTTCTATTGTGACCTTCGTAAAGTGAAAGCAGGTGCTTATAATCTCACTGTAAATTATAAGAATGGAACTAGCTACAAAGCGATCGATGCTGTTGCAGGTACTGTTAAAATTGGTAATGTTGATGAAGACCCTGATCCACAGCCAGTTGTTGAAAACTATAAACTCATTCTTACTGGTGCTGATGCTATTAATGAAAAAATAAATCAAGGCACTAGTGGTAAGTTTATGCTTACGATTGAAAACCATGGTAATAAGGAATATAATAGTTTCTTCCGACTCTATGCAGTTTCTAAACGCACAGTAAGCAGAACTTTGATTTCAAGTGGAAATGGTGTGATTGCTGCAAACAATAGCACAAATGTGACTTTCTATACCAACGACGATTTCAAGAAACTTGTTGATGGTACATACACATTGCGTTTGGAATATAACAACAATGGTACTACTGATTATCTGAGATATGAAGGGCTACGTGACTTTGGAAAGATTGAAATTGTTAAAAATACCCAACCAATTGCAAATGTAGCAGATGTACAAATGACAACTGCAACTTTCTATCAAGGTGGTTATGAGTTAGGACAAGACAATGCTGTTGTTAATCGTAAGAATGGTACGCTCTCAACACGTATCTATTTGAAATCTACTTCAGGCTATCAGGATCAAGTTTATGTTTATCTTACTCCTTACTCTAATGGTAACACTGCCGATAATGGTTTGGGAGCCTATGTGAACATTAAATTAGGACAAGATCGTTCTGGTTACATTACTGTTAACTTCAATAATGCACGTTTGCGTTACACAAGATATTATTTGAATATTCTCTTTAAGAATACAAAGGGCGAATGGCTGTACTATCCAAACAATGCCGTGACATTTGTCGTGACAGGTTTCTATGATACAGATCCAGATCACATGGAAGTTTGCACAACACCAACTGATGGTCCTACATTCGATTTTAACGTTGCTCCAGGCGAAGCTCGTGGTGCTTTGGCAATTGCTATTGGTGATGAAAAGAGCGGTGAAAACTTGGATTCAACAACTGGCATTAATGACATTGCAGCTGACAAGGCTTTTAATCTCATTGTAAACGATAACTTCATTATTAATGCTCCTGCTTCAGGTGTTCTGAATATCTACTCAGTTTCTGGTGCATTGGTAAATCAATTCAACGTTGTTGAAGGACATAACGTGTTCCCATGTGAACTCAGTGCAGGTACTTACATTGCACGTATGGGTAGCGAAACTGTTAAGTTTGTTATAAAGTAAGCTTCTAAACACTGCTCTTTATAGCAAGAGCGTGAGTATCTAATAATTACCCCTGAATGCTTTTGTAAAGCGTTTAGGGGTTTTCTTATCTGTTTTTTACGTTAGTTTATTTGAGAAAATCCTTTTTATTGATGCAATTTTGCTCATTTAACCCAAATCGGTCATTAGACCACTAGGATTTTCTTTTCATTTTCTTTCTTTACTTTCCAATGGCTTGCATCCGCTTGCCGGCATCTTCTTCAGCGTTTTCTCTTGAAGTAGCCCGCTACATCTGCGATAAAATGCTAAGTAATATGCACAAGCAATCACCTACAATCCGGTTGGTCTCTAATGACCAAATTGGATTAAAATTGAAAAGCAGTGTGAGTGGTGTGTTAATGCGTGTTGTTGATAAGGTCTATTTACTGCATATTGTTTATTCCAAAGAAAGCCTGCATCAAAGAATATTAGAAACACAGATTAGGCTATTTCAATTTCGTCGAACTCACGTTAATTTATAATTATAGTTTACTTGCGTTCTAACTGAGGTTCGATTGAACGATAAGTGAGGCTCGGTTAGAACGCAAGTATAGTATGTTCGCATGCGCATCGCTTGAAATTCGGAATTAATTTGATTTTCAAGTGTTTACGGAGATGATGCAAAAGTTGCTGATTAAGCCTTTTAGGCTTCGTTTTTTCCGCTACCAAAAGGTGCGATGGTGCGTGGTTCTTGGTTAGGAATGGTTATTTTTCCGAACTCTTGCTCGTAGCGCATCACGTTTTCTTGCAGGCTTTGCAGGAAACGTTTTGCGTGTTCAGGCACCATCACAACTCTACTACTTACGCTTGCCTTAGGCATACCGGGCAGCATTGTGACAAAGTCTAAAACAAACTCTGTATTAGAATGTGAGATTATCTGAAAGTTTGAGAAAACACCTTTTGCCAATTCTGGTGTTAAATCAATTTGCAATTGTTGTCCTTGTGGGTTTTGATTGTTATTTTCCATTTTTGTTTATGATTAATTATGATGATGCAAAGATAGGTATTCTATTTGCAAATTTACAAATAAAATCAGAAGAATGTTGCGTTTTCCACAAAAATCTTCTTACCTTTGCAGCATTCTTTGAAACTCATCCGTGAGTGAAATGCTTACCGAGCGTAGTTTTTTATAAGGTGAAAAAAGAAATGCCGATGCGTTGGTTCTACATACTGATAACTGCAATCTTGATGATTTTTGCAAGTCATCAACCGCTTTCGGCTGCCCTGCGAACAACAGAAGACGCACAAAAGGAAGCAAGCGATTGGCATGCTTTCAATCAAAGTAGGGAGAAAAAGCCACAAGCCATCTTCTCTGATACTTCAAACACCTTTCGGCTGTGCAGTTCTCGACCACTCAGATTACTTTCTTCGTTGTTTGCACGTAGCAATAGTAATCAAAGTTTATCTCAATATTTATTTACTTTTAAAAATCGACTGACGGGTCATTATGCGGGTTTGCAATCAAGTTCAACCCACGCCATAATGCTATTGCCTTCTTCGGAATATTATGTTTTTCGATTAAGGCGACTTATTTGTTAACTTCTTTATTTTCTTTGTTTTAACCATTAGGAGAAAACTTGTTTTCGCCTATATCTCGCTGTGTTGTAGTGATTTTTGCAACGCAAAAATAGTGTATCATATTTTATTAAAAGAAGACTTAAAAAAACAAATTAATTATGGCAAAATTTAACAGTTTAGAGATGGCGCCAACGCTGTCTGGAGACCCACGTGTGAGTATCAAAAAATCATTTTTCGGAACAAAAGTGGTTTATGGACAAACAGAAAGTAAAATCCAATTTTTCAAGAAAGAATACACTGCAGAAGTTGGTAAAAGTATTGAAATTTTTCTGAAAAACTCGCTTTCAGAAATTGCACAGAAAGCCAAAGGTAAAGAGAAATTTGAAAGCACAGGTTTGGGAAGCTATCTTTTGGAAGGTGGACTTTCAGAAGATGCAGAATTTGCTGCTTTCCGACTTTATCATTACAGTCAGCTGCGCTATAATCCCGTTACCGAAATTCTTGTTTTTGAGGGTGAGAGTGCAAACCTTGTTGGGCAACTTTTTTAAGAAATAGCCGAAAATTCATACATTGGGGCGTACGATTTGTGCGCCCCTTTATTATAATATGGGTAATGTCCTAAAGAAGTGTGTAAGTCTATTTTTCTTATCTTTGTGATGAAGAAATTAAAAATGACATATTAAAGAAGGTGGAACAGAGAGAAAAAGATATAATAATAGAGAAAAGGAAAGATAACTTATACACTTTTTAGGACACTACCATGAGAATAAATGTGCCTCAAGAATGGGGTACTTTCATACCAAATCAAGGATTCTTTTCGATTCTTCTTCTTGTTCAGACTTAAAGGTGGTGATGTCCTTTAACGTCAGACGAGCGTTGAACTCTATCGGTCTAATGACCGATTTTGGTTAAAATATGAGACAAGATTAGTTCTAAATCATTTTTTCTCTTTAGGCATATTCTAAAAACAAAGTGGAGATGCGTCAAGGTAGACACATCTCCACTTTTTATGAATATCCTCTAAGTGATTAGAGATTAGGATTATCGTTTTTCCATTCTTCAACGGCAGGAATAATGCCCAGAGCAACGATTTCTTCGCGCATTTTGCAAAGGTGATCATAAGATGCTTGTAATTCAGCCATTTCTTCAGGCGTACCAGCAGGTGCTTCATAATGAACACCAGTAGCATCGATAGTTGTAGGCATTGCCATCATTACGTTTTTGAAACCAAGCTTTTCGTCGTTCACATAGCATCCTGCAGGAAGTGTGAATTTTTCACCACCCATTGCTGCTTCAATCATTTTTACAGCGCAGTGAGCAGGACTTTGGAATGAGCTGCGACCACGCAACTTGATGATGCGTGAACCACCTTGTGTGGTATCGTGTTTCACTTGCGCCCAACGTTCTTCTGAAAGTCCCATTTCTGAAAGAGGTTTGCCATCAATGGTAACTTTTGATGCGAAAACAGCCATTTGTTCACCATGTCCGCCGTAGGTTCTTGCACCAACTACCTTGTCTTGTTGAACACCAAATTCTAAAGCAAGTGCTTGTTGCAAGCGTGTGGTGTCAAGTGCTGCCAAAGAGGTGAGTTGGTTGGGTTTCAAACCAGAGTGGATCAATGCTGTAAGCGCAGTAACATCGGCTGGGTTGAAAATAACCACTACGTGTTTAACATCAGGGCAATATTTCTTGATATGGTCACCAAATTCGGCAGCAATCTGACAGTTGCCTTTGAGCAAATCTTCGCGTGTCATACCTTCTTTGCGAGGTGCACCACCTGAAGAAATGATGTATTTAGCACCTGTGAATGCCTCTTCTGGGTTTGTTGTCCATGTTACATTTGCGCCAGGAAAACCACAATGTGCAATCTCGTCTGCCACACCATGAACACCAGGTTCAAAAATATCGTATAGACATACGTTTGGAGTGAGACCTAATGTGAGGACGCTTTGTGCCATGTTTGAACCGATCATACCGCCTGCACCGACGATAACCAGTTTCTCGTTAGTTAAAAATGCCATAATGTATGTATTTGTTTAATTTAAAAGTTATAGCTTTGTTTTATATTCAATGAGCGCAAAGTTACAAAAAAATAATAACAGAGAAAATTTCTACAGACGAATTAATTGTTATTAATCTATAAAAAGATAATGGGTTTTGTGAGAGGAATGGTATTTTTTCTGTAACTTAGCACCATGATAGATGTTTAACCCAAATCGGTCATTAGTGCCAAAGTAATTGTGGTTGATTGTCTGTATAGATTGTTCATCGTTTTATCGCAGATGTAGCGGGTTATTCAAGCAAACACGATGAGCAAGCTGCCGACAAAAAACTGCAAGCATTTGGTAAGTGCCTAAAGCACATAAAAAGAAACCCCTAACGGTCTGATGACCGATTTAGGTTTAATCCATCAGCAACTTTAAAACAACATACGAATGAACACAACAACGTCCTTAGATACTTCCGCTAAAAGCAGCATTACAGAACGTATTGCAGCTTTGCGACAATTGATGAAAAGAGAAAAAATAGCTGCTTTCATTTTTCCCAGTAGTGATCCGCATAACAGTGAATATGTTGCCGAACATTGGAAAGGAAGAGAGTGGATTTCTGGTTTTAATGGATCAGCTGGTACGGCAGTTGTAACGATGGAAAAAGCAGCACTTTGGACAGACTCACGTTATTTCATTGCAGCTGCCGAACAACTTTCATCCACAGAATATGTTCTCATGAAAGACCGACTACCCGAAACACCTACCATTTCGGAATGGCTTTGCAGAGAATTGATGGAAGTGAAAAGTCCTGAAGTGGGCATAGATGGGAATGTTTGCAGCTTTGCAGAGATAGAACAATTGCGAAAGGAACTGCAAAAAAATGCAGGAATCACACTTCGCACCAACTTTGATCCACTTCAACAGATTTGGAATGATCGCCCTGTGCTGCCTGAAGACGAAATCGTTCTCCATCCATTAGAATATGCAGGCGAACCAACAATAGATAAAATCGACCGCATTCGGAAAGCGTTGAGAGCGCAGCATGCCGACGGGATACTCGTAACTGCCCTTGATGACATCGCATGGACGCTGAATCTGCGCGGAAATGATGTGCATTGCAATCCTGTGTTCATTGCCTATTTGTTGATTTCTACGACGAAAGTGAAGCTATATATTAATAAGGTAAAACTTACTGCCGAAGTAGCAGCATATCTAAAAGCTGCAAACATCGAAATATATGGTTATGATGAGATAGCAAAGGGTTTGACAGCGTATGAAGAGTACAATATACTTTTAGATGCCAACGCCGTGAATTATAATTTGGCAAAGGCGGTGTGTTGTCCATCGATTATTTATGGAAGTTCGCCTATACCAGCTTTGAAAGCCATAAAAAATTCCACTGAAATTGAGGGATTTCGCAGGGCAATGATAAAAGATGGTATTGCGTTGGTTAAATTCTTGAAATGGTTAAAACCTGCGGTTGCCGCAGGGAAAGAAACGGAAATGTCGGTGGGACAAAAACTCACAGACTTGCGCTCAGAACAGCCGTTGTTTAAAGGTGTTTCTTTTGATAGCATCGTGGGATATGCTGCCCATGGAGCGATTGTTCACTATGAAGCCACACCAGAGACCAACGCACAGATACTCCCCAAAGGTTTGCTACTCATTGACAGTGGTGCGCAATATCAAGACGGAACAACCGACATTACACGTACCATTGCTCTCGGAGAAACCACTGCAGAAGAACGTCGCATCTATACCCTTGTTCTCAAAGGACACATACGGCTCGATAGGTGTAAATTTCCAAGAGGTGCATGTGGTTCGCAAATCGATGCATTGGCACGCGAATCGATGTGGAGAGAAGGCTATAACTTTATGCACGGAACTGGACACGGGGTGGGGAGTTACTTAAACGTACACGAAGGACCGCATCAAATTCGCATGGAATGGCGTCCAGCACCTTTATTAGAAGGTATGACCGTGACGAACGAACCAGGTATTTACGTTGAAAATAAGTTTGGTGTGCGAATAGAAAACATACTGCTCTTAAAGCCCTATCGCACTACAGATTTTGGTTCATTCCTTGAATTTGAAACGCTTACCTTAGCACCTATTGATACACAACCTATTGAATTCAGTCTAATGACAAATGAAGAAATTGAATGGCTCAATGGTTATCATCGCCGTGTGTTTGATGTACTTTCACCTTATTTAGGCGAAGACGAAAAAGCATGGCTAAGAGAGGTTACAAAAGCAATTCGATTGCAAGATTTAAACGAATAGAATAAACAGTTGACAGAATTGAAACAGAGGATAAAAACTTCTAAAAATACTATGATAATGAAAAAAATGCTATCACTTGTTCTGCTTGCAGGACTTTCTATTTCTGCATCGGCAGAAGACCATCCGCTTTGGATGCGGTTTCCAGCAATTTCTCCCGATGGGAAAACCATTGCTTTCTCCTATAAAGGTGACATTTACACCGTTGCAGCGCAAGGAGGAACAGCTCACCAATTGACGACTAACCCTGCCTATGATGCTTATCCTGTTTGGAGCAAAGATGGCGAAAGTATTGCTTTTGCATCTTCCAGAGAAGGAAGTATGGACATTTATGTAATGGGAAAAGAAGGCGGTGTACCAAAACGACTGACCACCGATAGTGGTGACGAATACCCCATGACGTTTTCCAACAATGAAACCATTATTTTTACGGCATCTCACATGCCAACGGCAAAAAGTATTTTCTTTGCATCGGGCACGTTTCCACAGACTTATGAAGTTTCAACAAAAGGTACGCGCCCTCGCCTCATCACACCGATGCCTATGCTCGATGTGAGTGTCAATAGCAATGGTGATATGCTCTACCATGACCAAAAAGGTTATGAAGATAAGTTCCGAAAACACCATCGTTCGCCTGTAGCACGAGACATTTGGCTCAACAGCAAGGGAACATTCAAGAAAATAACCGATTTCAACGGAGAAGATCGCACACCTGTTTGGAGCAACAATTCCAATAGTTTCTATTATCTGAGCGAAGAAGATGGTACGTTCAACGTTTACAAACGTAACATTGATGGCAGTGGTAAAGCACAATTGACGCATCACAAGAAAAACCCCGTTCGTTTCCTTACGGCTGCACAAAATGACCTTCTTTGCTATGGGTATGATGGAGAAATCTATACCCTCGCACCCAACGGAACACCTCAAAAAGTGCGCATCAATATCATTACAGACCAAATAGATAAGGAGCTCGACCGACAAACACGCTTTTCGGGTGCAACGGAAATAAAAGTGTCACCCAACGGAAAGGAAATTGCGTTTGTGATGCGTGGTGATGTCTATGTTACATCGGTTGATTATAAGACTACTAAACGAATAACCGACACACCTGAAGAAGAACGCAATATTGATTTCTCGCCCAATGGGAATGCACTTGTTTATGCCTCTGAACGTGGTGGACTTTGGCAAATCTACGAAACAAAAATAGTCAATAGTAAAGAAAAGCAATTCACCTACGCAACAGAACTAAAAGAAGAACGCTTGATTAATTCCGATCAAACGTCTTTCATGCCACAATACAGCCCAGACGGAAAGAAAGTGGCATTCTATGAAAATCGTGCGTCATTGAAAATCATCGACGTTAAAAGCAAGGAAGTAGTTCGAGTAACCGACGGAAAAGACCTCTTTTCTTACCAAGATGGCGATATTTGGTTCACATGGAGTCCAGACAGTCGTTGGATTCTTGTTCCTTACATGGGGAATGCAGGTTGGAACAATGCCGATGTTGCAATGGTTGAGGCGGTTGCCAATGGTAAAGTTCACAATCTCACGCAAAGTGGTTACAATGATGGCGACGCCAAATGGGCATTGGGTGGAAAGGCAATGCTTTTCATGAGCGACCGGGCTGGCTATCGGAGTCACGGTAGTTGGGGGGCAGAAACCGATGCCTACTTGATGTTCTTTGATCTTGATGCCTACGAACGTTTCCGAATGACAAAAGAGGAAAAGCTCTTAGTCGAGGAAACTGAAAAAGAAAAGAAAAAAGAAGAAGCTGATGCAAAAGCAAAGGCAGATAAAAACAAAAAGAAAAAAACAAACGAAAAGGCAAAAGAGGATGATAAAAAACCACTGCAATTTGATTTAGAAAATTGTCGAGACAGAATAGTTCGCCTCACTGTCAATTCGTCGCATCTTGGAGATGCTGTGCTAAGCCCTGGTGGCGACACTCTCTATTATCAAGCTGCATTTGAAGGAGGTTTTGATCTTTGGAAACGCGATCTCAGAGAAGACAAAACACAACTTGTTCTCAAAGATGTTGGTTATGGTTCACTCGTGAGCGATAAGAATTTTAAGAACATTTTCCTTTGTGCCAACCGCAGCATTAAGAAAATCGACATCGCAAAGAATGCCATTAGTAATATCGACTTTGAAGCACTTTATAACTATAAACCCTACGAAGAGCGAGCTTATCTTTTCAACCACGTATGGCAACAGATTTCCGATAAATTCTATGTGGAAGACATTCATGGCGTGGATTGGGCTGGCTACAAGAAGATTTACGAACGCTTCCTGCCGCATATCAACAACAATTATGATTTCCGTGATATGCTTAGCGAACTCCTTGGCGAATTGAATGCATCACACACTGGAGCACGCTATAATGCCCCTGGTGCAAGTATGAGTACGGCAGCTTTGGGGGTCTTCATCGACCATCAGTATGATGGTGATGGCATCAAAGTGGAAGAAGTCATCAAACGTGGACCTTTTGCCGTGAAGCAAACGGGCGTAACGAAAGGTTGCATCATAGAAAAAATAGATGGCGAAGCAATCTTAAAAGGAAAGGATTATAACCATCTTTTAGATGGAAAGGTGGGTAAGTCGATGCGCATTTCTGTCTTCAATCCTTCCACAAACAAGCGTTTTGAAACAACCATAAAAGCTATCAGCAAGGGTGCAGAACAAGACCTACTTTACAAACGATGGGTTGAAAGAAACCGCAAGTTTGTAGACAGTCTGTCAAACGGTCGCATTGCTTATGTGCATGTGCGAGGAATGGATAGTCCAAGTTTCCGTACGGTTTACAGCGAATTGCTCAATGCAGAAAATCGTACAAAAGATGCCGTTATCGTGGACGAACGTCATAATGGCGGTGGATGGTTGCACGATGACCTCTGTACATTGCTCAGCGGAAAGGAATACCAGAAATTCATTCCACATGGAAAATATATCGGTAGTGATCCTTTCAATAAATGGAACAAGCCTTCGTGTGTGATGATTTGCGAAGACGATTACAGCAACGGACAAGGTTTCCCACAGATCTACAAGTATTTAGGAATTGGAAAACTCATCGGAACGCCTGTAGCAGGAACCATGACAGCCGTTTGGTGGGAACGCCTTATCAATGGTATGATCTTTGGTATTCCGCAAGTGGGGTGTCAAGACATGGAAGGACGATTTGCTGAAAATCTGCAACTCAATCCCGACATTGAAGTCTATAATACACCGGAGGATTACCTCAATGGCTACGACCGACAATTGGAAAGAGCTGTCAGAGAAATGATGAAGAAATAGTTTTTCTTTGCATAACAAATTAGGGCATTATCACAAAAAGATAATGCCCTAATTGTGTATCTAAGCAAGAGTGCTTATTTGATTTTTAGGGTTATATGACAAAATATGCTTATTCTAATCGTAAGTCATAAGATTTTTATAACTTTGCAGACTTAAACCCAGTTCGGTTATTAGAGGTCAAGCGGATGTAAGCCGTTGGGAAGTGAATAAATAAGATAAAAAGAAAGCCTTAACGGTTTAATGACCGATTTTGGGGATTAAAATTGCTGCATAGTCTTTGAGGTAAGGGAAAGAGAACTTCCTTATGTAAGGAAGCACATTTTAAACGCCTTCTTTTCAAGGAAAAGCGCAGTTTAAATGATAAAAAGAAGGAAAGAAAAGTATGTTTCGTTCAGAGTTTAAGGTGTTTGTTGTTGCAATGGCTGTTTTTATGCTATTGCTATTGCTCAGCTTCTTGTCTGCACCAACCATTGGTGGGATGCGCCTAAGAGAAGTACACATTCTGGGAGATATTCTTCCAAAGGAGAAGAAAGACACCAATATTATCTCTCGTCCTCAACGATCAATGCAAAATTCTGTGGCAGAGGCAAAAGCAAAAGCCGATGGACGTTATCAGGAATATTGCCCAAAGGGTGTTACGATGATAACTGATTATGCAGAAGGCAAGGCGGGTGGGATGAACCATTTTTATGCAATGCTTGACCAAGTGAAGCAACTTGACCGACCCGTGCGCATTGCCTATTATGGCGACTCTTTTATCGAAGCCGACATTCTTACAGTCGATTTGCGCGAGCTACTTCAAGAAAAGTTTGGTGGCTGTGGGATAGGATGGATTGATTGTGAGAAAGGAACAAATGGCAGTCGTCCCACTGTTTCGCTGGAATCGAAAGGATTTGAGGGCTATCTTCCCAATCAAGCACATTTCAACCAGCAAGCGCAAGGACTCAATCAGAAATATTACAAAGCAGCACAAGGTGCAACGATGCACATCACAGCATCCGATTTCCGAAAAGGTGCATCCCACTGGGAAACAGTGGCTTGTTTTCTTGCTGGTGAGCATCCTTTGACAGTTGAAGCCGATATCAACAAACGAACCACCACGCAACGACAAACGAGTCGGGGCAACGGAACGGTGGAACGACTATTGTTCTCAAGTCCTAATATGAAAGAGATGAATTTAACATTCAAAGGAACATCTGGTAATCGACTTTTTGGTGTGGCTTTGGAAGGCCGACAAGGCGTAACGGTAGATAATTTTGGTTTGAGAGGAAACCCTGGTTACACGTTAAGCCATGTGCCAATATCCACACTCAAAGCCTTTGCAGCCGTGCGTCCTTATGATCTTTTCATCATTCATTATGGGTTAAATGTAGTATCAGATGATAATCCGAAAGCGTTTTATCAGAAGTACATCTGTCGGATGAAAGAAACCATCTCACACCTTCGTTCAGCCTATCCACAAGCGTCTATCTTGGTGTTTAGTGTTTCAGACCGCAGTCAGCGAACGGGCAATGGTGTGCAAACGATGAAAGCCATTCATGAACTTTCTGCATCGCAAGAATGTCTTGCTAGCGAAAGCAAGGTGTCCTATTTTAATCTCTTTGAGGCGATGGGTGGAGAAGGGAGTATGCAAACCTATGTGGACAACGGATGGGCAAACAAGGACTACACGCACATCAATTATGAAGGTGGAAAACGCATTGCTCGAAAAATTGTAGATGCCCTCCTTGCTGGCAAAGAAAACTACGAACGCAAAAAGGCTGCGGGGATTGTTCAATAAAAAAGGAAAGGTATCAAAGAATATGAACGTATCAGAAATACTAACAAACATATTGCAGGAACTGACCTACGATCCAAAACGTCCGCTGATTTTCAGTAGTGGACTTTTCCTCGTGCTCTTTCTTGGCTTCTCTTTTATCTATTTGTTGTTGAGGCGTAGAGACACGGCTCGTATCTTTTTTGTAACCCTTTTTTCCTACTATTTTTATTACAAGAGTAGCGGGATCTACTTTCTGTTGCTTGCTTTGGTAACCGTGAGTGATTATATCCTTGCGCATACTATTCATCGCACACCTGCAACAATACAAGGAAAACGAAAAAGAAAATGCTTGCTGGCGATGAGTCTTTTCATTGATTTGGGATTTTTGTTCTATTTCAAATATACCAATTTCTTCGTAGGGTTATTTGATAGATTGCTCGACCACAACTTCCAACCTTATGACATTTTTCTCCCCGTGGGCATTAGCTTTTTCACATTCCAAAGTCTTAGCTACACCATTGATGTTTATCGTGGACGATTAAAACCACTTGGCAGTCTTTTAGACTATGCTTTCTATGTGTCGTTCTTTCCTCAACTTGTTGCTGGTCCAATCGTTCGTGCTACTGATTTTGCAGCGCAGATTCGGCGTAGGCTTTCCATTAGTAACACGATGATTGCACGGGGCATTTTTATGATCGTGGTGGGACTTTTTAAAAAAGCTGTCATTTCTGATTATATTAGTCTGAACTTTGTTGATCGAATTTTTGATAATCCAACGCTCTATACGGGTTTTGAAAACCTCTTGGGCGCTTTCGGCTACACGTTGCAGATCTATTGCGACTTTAGCGGGTATAGCGATATGGCAATCGGTATTGCCTTGTTGTTGGGTTTTCATTTTCCGCAAAACTTCAATGCGCCTTTTAAGAGTGCAAACGTACAAGAATTTTGGAAACGATGGCACATCTCGCTGTCTTCTTGGATTCAAGACTATGTTTACATCTATTGGTTAGGTGGCAATCGAAAAGGTGCGTTGCGTGTTTATCAGAACCTACTCTTTGCAATGACGCTCTGTGGGTTGTGGCATGGGGCAAGCGTGAATTTTGTTTTGTGGGGCTGTCTGCATGGTGTTGCGCTTGTGCTGCATAAAATTTGTAGAACCCATCTGTTTCGCCATCCAAAACATTATCAACCAGATGGGTGGCGACGTCTGGGAGGTATTGCGATCACTTTTCTTTATACGGTCTTCACTTTCTTGATATTCCGGACACAATCGTGGGAAACGTTTGTGGCGATGCAAAAACAAATTTTCTCTTCTTTCCATACAGAACTCATTCCGCAGGTGATAGAAGCCAATAAGTATATTTTGTCGCTCATCGGTTTGGGGCTTTTGGGGCATTATCTGCCCTCACGTTGGTCTAACCGCCTGACAGCAAGACTTTATAAAAGTGGAACAATTGTCGAAATTCTACTTTTGGTTATCGTTATCTATGTGGTTATTCAAGTGAAGAGTAGCGAAATTCAACCTTTTATTTACTTTCAATTCTAAAGATTTAATATCCCGATGAAAAGATTTTTATTACTCCTTGGGGTTACAGCTGCGTTGGCTTGTGTTGTGCAGGCACAAAAAGTGACGTGGCGCGCCTCAAAACATTACAATGCCATGGTTACCAAATTTGAAAATCGTAATGACATTGATACCAACACCATTGTTATGCTTGGCAATAGTCTGACGGAGTTTGGGCGTGATTGGAGCGCAAAGCTCGGTGTAGATAATGTGGTGAATTATGGTATTATGGGCGACAATACACGTGGTATCTTGCATCGCCTTTGCCAGATTACGCCCCATCAACCTAAAGCTATATTCTTGATGATAGGTATTAATGACGTTACACAGAGAGAAACGGCAGCAACCATCTTTGAAAGATGTCGCAATGTCATTGATTCTATTGGAGTTCAGAGTCCACAGACGCATCTTTTTATACAAAGCTTGTTGCCCATTAACCAAAATGTTAGGGTATGGAAGAAACTCATCAACCAAGAAGAAAAAATCATAGCACTCAATAGTCTGCTCTCGGCTTATTGTCAAGAACAAGAACTTGTTTTCATTGATCTTTATCCGCTTTTCCTCGATGAAGAGGGAAAAAGATTGCGTCCCGAACTCACAGCCGATGGTTTGCATGTCAATGCCGAGGGCTATCGCATTTGGGGAGAAGCATTGCAACCTTTTTTAGAGACGTTGCATGAAAACCCTGTATCTGTGGAGTAGGGAGTCTTGGGGCAACATATCTGTAAAGGCAAAAGGTAAAACAATCCTCCCCGAACAAGAACCATGTGCCATTGTTCACTTTGGTAACGGAAAAATGAAGTCTAAAAGAGCTTTGAAAACCATCATTTGCATCTTCTTTATAAATCACTGGAAATCAGAATGATTTTTGAATGTTATGCGTCTGGTGTGTAACTATACTATACTTGCGGTCTAACTAAACCTTACTTGTCATTCAAATGAGGCTCAGTGAGAAGCGAATTGCATTATACTTTCCAAGTCGGAGTGCAATAGAAGCGTTAAGTAATTTTGTATTTGCAGGTTAGCTCTATGAAGTCAAAAAATAATGGGGAAATAATGAAAAATAAAATATATTTTATATCTTTGCATATGTGAATGCTATGGGACTGAATATTTCATTTCCTTTTTCCCTCGGTATTCCGATTGATAAATAGATATTCAGACAATACATTATTAACACCAACATGAAACAAAAGACTACTATTATGAAACATCGACTATTAAAAGCAGCGACATCAGCCGCTGCTTTTTGCCTCCTTTCGGGTCATGCTGTGGCTGCGACGAGTCAGAACGGACACGAACGGAATTTTCTCTATAATGCCAATGTCATGCGCGTTTGGCGTGTGGCTTTGCCTGTGACCAAGGGGGCATTTGAAACTGATTTCGGAAGTGACAAACAGAAGGTGCTTGCGTTTTGGAACAATATGGAGCAATATCTCAACGAGATATTTACGCCCACGGTGGGTTATGCCTTTAAGGTTATACAAGATGAAAAGCTCATGAATGTGGTGACAACGCCAAATGATTTCGATACGCAGACGGAAGACGCACTCAAATACCCTGAGAGCAGGGACAATATGGAAAAGCTACTTTCTGGAACTGATTACGACGCAGGCTTGTGGATTGTCAAGGGTGCCTCGGGTATTTCCGGTTTAACCATTAAAAATGCTGCCTATACAAAGAACGGACGTACGCAAAGCTACTGTTCCAACAATGAGATACATGTATGCCACGAACTTGGGCATCTGTTTGGAGCAAGCCACGTGCAGAGCAACGTTGGAGCTTCTCTGGAGCCGTTGGACGGACAGAGTCTGATGAGCTATGGTATTCCGCATGATTTCCTTTCCCTCTACAGCGTAAATGAAATTAGAACGGCACTTAGCTCCTCAGACAGCAGCCCCTTTTATTATGACACGCCTGAGCGCACGACAATGATGCCCAAGGACTATGCTATGTCAGAGTTTCAGAAAATGATAGCTAATGTTGTCTATGGCATTGCTACTCCAGGAGACGAGCACAGTCCACGTCTGTCAGATGAGGTTTGTAAGGAAACATACACCATTCCTGAAGGTGCATGCTTCAAATGGACATTGAACGGTACTGACCCATTGGGCTATCCTCTGAAGTTCGCTTGTCAGCCCGTGAAGCAACCTGTTGTCAGCCGAGGACTGATGACGCTCAGAGAGACCTCTGATGGTGTGGTGGATTACAAACCACTCTATCGAGCATACGACAACCAAGATAAGAAATTGTTCTATCTTGCGGATGGGGGAGATCCAACCACCGTACAGGCAGGCGACTACATATTCTGGATGGCTGCCATACGTCAGCCCAAATACAGTCTGACATACGACAATCTGATAACTCATCCCTACTATCCGGCAATTGATGGTTTTCAAACAAAACTGACCATAGTCTCTGGTACTCCTTTCAAGGCAAAGGTTGCCGATGAACCAACAGATCACACCTTTGAGCAAGGACAGAAGGTGACGGTGACATGGGGTGTTAATAACGATTATTTTAAGTCTGGTATGAAGGTACGACTACTTCTTTCAACAGACTTTGGTCAGACCTTTCCCTACGTGCTTCGCGAGGGTGTTGATGCCACATCGGGCAAATGCGAGGTGGTGCTGCCTGCTGTTTCCATCAACAAGGTGAGTTTCGGTGGTACAAAACGCATGGTAAGAGGTGGTATAATCAAGGTGGAGGAAGAAGACGGAATTGCCTATACCCTGACGTGTCTCAATCCCGGTGATGCCACTGGTCATAGTGAGGAAGGTGGCTTCTTAGTGAAGGCGGCACCCGTGAAGTTTACAGGCTTGGATAATCCCTTTGTGAGCGTGGCTTCTAAGTCAGAATTGCCCGCCCAACCATCCGTAACTGCGATGGTAGGCAACCAAAGTGTTCCTGTCACATTTACACAGACCGACGAGCCTGAAGGTGTAATGCGCCAATGGGCTGCCTCATACAATGGTAAGACCTACTATGCCACACAACTCATTCACGTTGGCAAGGCTGAAACGCTGACATTGGACGAAAAGATGGATAACAGCGCATTGGTCAATAGTTGGAATAACCGATTGGCTGATGTAACGGTGAAGCGTCAGTTCAAGACAGGGAAGTGGAACACGGTATGCCTGCCATTCTCAGTGTCTGCCGAAGAGGTGGCGCGCGTGTTCGGTACTGGTACTGAGATAGCAGACCTTGTTTCATCAAATGACAATGGCAACAGCCTCACGCTGTCGTTTGAAATGCGACAGGCAATGCAGGGTGGTCGCCCCTATCTGATAAAACCAAAGACCACAACTGACGTTGAAAACCCTACATTTTATGGTGTTAAAATAAGTAATGTCAACAACGATGTGACTTGTGGCAACGTTACATTCAAGGGAAATGATAAGCCTTTCTATATGTCTGTATCACAGAATTCTATGCTCTTCCTCTCACAATCTTCACAGACATTGGCAAAACCTTCTGTAGAAGGACTATTTTCTGCGCTCAAAGCCTATTTTGTTGCTACGGGAGACAATGTTAATTCTAAACAGTTTGTTTTGGAGTTTCAAGGTGTTGCTACCAATATCGCTGTTCCCAATGTAGTACGCCAGTATTCCGGTAATGAAGCCTATTCGCTGGCAGGTCAGCGCGTATCCGACAACTACAAAGGTGTTGTGATTGTTAATGGAAAGAAAGTCTTACGTAAGTAATAATGTGTGATTTATGAAAGCGAAATATCAGTCACCTAAAGTCTTGATACTGCAAGTTGATGACGAACCATTTCTTGCTGGAACGGGAGGACAAAGTATCAAGACTAATCTTGACGGATTGGGCGGAAGTGTAATTGAAGAAGATCCCAACAATGCTGGTGCCAAGTATGAAGATATGGATATTTGGGAATAAAACAGCACAGAAACACATTCAACTTGATTAATGAAATACTGAAATAAAAAAGTAGTGCCTCTGTTGTTACTGCAACAACGGAGGCGTTTTTGTTTAATTTCATTTAGCCCAATCCGGTCATTAGAGAGCAAAGTGCAAGCTGTTGGGAAGTGGATGAGAAAATGAAAAGAAAACCCTAACGGCCTAATGAGCGATTTAGATTTAGTTGTTTTCTTGCGCAGGTAAGTATTCTGAGAACGATTATTCGCTTTATGTAGTCGTCCCTTAAATAGTCCTCCCTTATAAACCTAATATTTCTCTGATTTATAGTATATTATACAATAAATTATTTGCTTATATCTACAATTTTTTGTACCTTTACATTATAAATCTTGCAGATATAAACAAATAATTTACAGGATATTATATTGTAAATCAGAAACTTATTGGGTATTTAAGGAACGACTATGTATGCATTCAGACAACGATGAAATGGAATAGGTTTTTATTGTATATATCACATTTTTTTATATGATAAATTAAAAAAAATCCTTTTTTTTGCTACTATAATTTTATTTTCTTATATTTGCACATAATAATCATAAGTAAGAAAACGCTCTATTTATGAAATGAGGCAAGTGTAATGGAGCTTAGTTTTTCTGTTTATCGAGGACTTACAATAGAGTTCTTTCGGTGTTGCGTTGAGGAAGGCATTAAAACAGGACTGGACAAATTTGCTCCTATATTTAGTTAGGGTAGAAATAAAATATCAGATTGGCACTGATACAACTTGGGTATCACTTTTAGTGTGATAAAATGTTATAATGTACGTGATGCATAAACAGAGTAATCATAAGGTGAATCTCCTTAAGCCTTAGTACCAAAAGTCCATGGTAAAGATGGATAAGGCATGTTTAATCTTATTTAAATTTAAGAATTATGAAAAAATCAATTATTCTGCATTATCTGGAAATGCTGTTTTAAAACAAGCAGAACTTCTTACTTTAAAAGGTGGTTACATTCAAGAGTATGGATGTGAGTCTAATGTTTGCTCTACAGATCGCTCTGGAGCAAAGGACTTGTGCTCTGATGCCTATTGCAAAAGTGGCGTTGGTCCAAAAAATCCTGGTAAAGGTACAGGTACAGTCAAAAGGGATAAGTGCCTATTATTCACTAGCTTGTAATTTCACTTTCAACTTGGAAGGAAGGCTAATACAGCTTCCTTTCAAGTTTACTTGAGTATGTAAAATGAATCAAGAATATATCTTAAATCATTATTGGTGCCTTCTTTCTCCTAATTTCATAAATACAATAACACATGAATAAAATTTTATTTTCAATTATTGCGCTGTTTCTTTTGACAATGACATTATCAGCGCAAAACAATCAAGGAACTGTCTCTGGCGAAATTCGAGATGGTAAAGATGTAATAGTTGGGGCTTCTGTTTTTTTAATTCAAGATATGGAAACGCAAGAAATAGTCCAAACTACTATAAGTGAGAATAATGGTAAATTTTCGATAACAGCTCCTGTTGGAGAATATGCGTTATGTGTGAGCTTCTTAGGCTATGCGCCTCATATTCAAAAGATGCATATCACTGCAGGAAAAATAGAGCTCGGTGTTATTTCTCTTCAAGAGACTTATGAAGAACTGCAGACAGTAGTTGTTCTCGGAAGAGCTGTGCGAGTGAAGACTCAGCCAGATGGATTTGTGGTGAACGTTAAGGAGCTGCGCGAGCAGGCGAATGATGCCTTAGATTTGTTAAAGCTTATTCCAAAGGTTCAAATCAAAGGGGATCAGCTTAGTGTGATCGGTAAAGAAAAGGTATTGGTCAAAATGGGAAATGTTTTACAACGTGTAGATGCTTCTGATATAGCCTCTGTCTTAAAAGGCTACGATGCGGGACTGATTGATCGAGTGGAGGTTATTACCCTGCCGCCTCTTCGTTACGACCCAGACGGAAATACGGCAATGATAATACTGCATACCTCTTCTGTATTCAGAGAGTATATGGGCGGAATGATTGGCACAGAAGAAATGTGGGGAGGCAAAAAAAACTTTCGCATTGGAGGGTATGGATCTCTACTTTACAACCATCGAGGGCTCTTTGCTTCGATTGCCCCTAGCATAAATTTTAATGGGTCTAAGTATTTAGAACAACAAGAATATCAGACGGAAAATCGTTTGTATAAAGTGCATACACCCTCTTCAGGACACTATAATTATAAGGGGATTAGAGGAAATTTACAATACGAATATGGTGACAAAGATTTAGTCGGATTAGCTTTCTCTTGGAACAAGAAAAAATATGATAATCAATTTGAAAGCAGAGAGATGGCTTCTTTCATAGGTGCTGCGGAACGCATTGTAGACAATCAAAATACTTATAAATCAAGAGAGCCTCGATTTACTGCAACGGCTTATTGGGAAACAGCTTTTGGGAAACGAGGGAATCAGGCTTGGGCAGAGTTTTCTTATTTTAACCTCGAAAATAATTCACAAACAAATTATGTGGGGCAAGAATCATCCTCGCATAGCCCTTTCTTGGAATACACGGAAGATAATGACCTCAATACTTCTGGTCTGAATCTGAATAACGAATATTCTTTTTATCTGGATAATGACCATAAATATTTGTTGGAAACTGGTGTAAAAAGTTCTTGGAGCTTTACGAAGAATTACAGGACGCATGACGAAAATAAAAGTCAAGGCTCTGCAATTCATCAAAAAAACAATATAAAATGGGATGAGCTAATCGTTGCTCCCTACGTCAGTAGTACACTTAGATTTAGTGAGCGGTGGTGGATGCGTTTAGGACTAAGATACGTTGGAACCAAATCTTATTTACGACAAATAGGCAAAACATCAATAGATATTCCAGAAGTATCAATGTATAACGATGCGTGGCTTCCGACGTTCCACGCAAGTTATTCGCCATCATCACACCATCAAGTGACATTAACATTTAATAGCGCTATAGAACGCCCTAAATTCAAAGATCTTAATCCTTTTGTGTGGCAAATTAATGAGTATTCTTTTTATAAAGGAAATACAAATCTTCATCCACAAAAATACTATACAACTAGTCTTGGATATACATTCATGGATGCACTATCTATCCGAGGGCGGCTAAAAAGAGGTCTTGGGATTATTACTGCCCTTTCTACAATGCAGGGACAACAAGTATACACTCAAATGGAAAATGCTCAAAACAGTCTGTTTTTAGGGGTTGAGGCTGAATATTATTTTGATAAATTGAGTTGGATGAATGTTAGTTTAGATGGTTATTACGGACGGAATAAATATACTTCTACCAATCCAAATCTCCTATCTGAGACCCAAGGCAATGAATGGGGAGTGAGTGGATATTTGGACTTTACTTTCAATGAAAACCGTACATGGAATGGATATATATCTGGAGAGTATACTGGTCGCAAGCATACAACTGTAGCAACAATAGAACCTCAATATGACTTTGGGGTAGGAATGAGTTATTTCTTACTAAACAGACGATTATCGATTTCTGTTGCAGGAATGAATCTTCTTTCATCCAGACACAAGGGGGTTAGTCATCGTCAGGGATATTCCATATCTTTCAATAATCGATACAACTATCCCACTCTCTATTTTTCTGTTTCTTACAAGTTTTCTAACGCCAAAGATAAATCCGCGTCTCGTACTTCCAAAGCAACGCAAGATATTGAGCGTAGATTCTGATTGTTTTATATCCTAAAATCCGCAACTATCATCCAATACACGATTAAGGGTAGATTTATGAGTCGTTAGTAGCAGCTTTCAGTAAAAAGCAACAGCACAACATCAATATGTAGCCACCATCCCCTTACCCCACGATGCGACTTGAGGTAA
>JALFSW010000076.1 GCA_022779305.1 Prevotella sp.
CTCGGCACTCACAGCCTACTGCTTCTTTGACAACAAGCCAGAGGCATTGCCAGTGCATGTGGAAAAGACAAGGCAATTGGAACTGTTTGCATACTAATCTTATCCCGAACTCGCGTATTATTATAATTCATTGATAATAAATAAAATAAAATGAATATTTACCATTTCACTTTAACCAAATAAAAATCCCCTTATAGGTAAGCCTCACTTGCGTTATAACTGAGGCTCAGTTGCATCGTAACTAAGCCTCAGTTGCAAAAGAGCTATTCTTTAGTAAAAAAATTAGGGAGCTGATCAAAACGTTCCAATTGAAGAAGATGGGCGTGCTTGTAGGTTTCCATCTGTTCATGTTGCCATTCAATGTGAAAAGGGATATGTATTGCATTGCCACCTAATTCAAGTATGGGGGCGATGTCGGAACGAAACGAATTACCAACCATTGTGAGTTCGTCGATGAGTATTCCATATCTTTTGCACAGTGTTTCATAGGCATCAGATGTTTTGTCGGACACGATCAAAATTTCATCAAAATAATGTCGAAGACCAGAACGATCTATCTTGTTTTCTTGATCAAGCAACTCGCCTTTTGTGAAGACAATCATTTTGAAATCGAATAAGTCTCTTAGGCGTGCTAAAGTTGGCTCTACACCCTCCAAAGGAGTTGCTGGAAGTAAAAGAAGTGAGCGTCCCAAAGCGATAATTTTCTCAATATCGGAACCTGTGATGCGCCCTCCCGACATTTCGACTGCATTTTCAATGAGTGAAAGCGTAAATGCCTTACATCCATAGCCCAGCAAAGGCATATTGCGCATTTCCACTTGAAAGAGCTGTTCGGAGATTTGTTTCTCTTCTGCATAAGGTGTAAGCAATTGAATGTAAGTCTTCTCTATATTATCGAAATGCGACTGACAATCCCAAAGCGTGTCATCGGCATCGAATGCCAAAACCTTTGTATGCAGCAATTTTTGCTGAAACTCTTTTGAGATTTTTTGCATGTGCCTTACCATTCAAAATCGTGCGCTAAGCCTCCTTCACTCGTTTCCTTATAGAGCGAAGGAATATCATGTCCAGTTTGTTTCATGACCTCTACCACACGGTCGAATGAAACTCGATGGCGTCCGTCGCTAAAAGTGGAATAAAGTTGTGCATCGAGTGCTCGGCAAGCGGCAAAAGCGTTGCGTTCAATACACGGAATTTGCACAAGTCCACAAACAGGGTCGCAAGTCATGCCCAAATGGTGTTCCAATCCCATTTCTGCGGCATACTCAATCTGTGCAGGTGTGCCACCAAACAACTGACAAGAGGCTGCCGAAGCCATAGCACAAGCTACGCCTACTTCACCTTGACAACCCACTTCTGCACCAGAAATAGAGGCATTATGCTTCACGATATTGCCAAAAAGACCTGCTGTTGCCAATGCACGCAGAATTTTGTTTTCCGTAAATTCTTGGGCTTTTGAAAGATGATAGAGCACGGCAGGTACTACACCCGATGCACCACAAGTGGGCGCAGTAACAATCGTTCCACCTGAAGCATTTTCTTCGCTCACAGCCAATGCATAAGAATAGACCAGTCCTCGACTTTGAAGCGAGGGTTTATAACCGCGTGCTTTGACATAATAGTTGGTGGCTTTGCGAGCCAAATTGAGTGAACCAGGGAGTACCCCTTCGCTGTCTAAGCCTCGTTCTACGGCATTGCACATTGCATGCCAAACTTCTCGGAGATAATCCCAAATATCTTCTTCTTCGCATTGGGCAACATATTCCCAATAGCCTCGACCATTCTTCTCACACCATTTTTGTATATCCTTGAGTTTCTGAAGTTCGTAAATGGGCGGACTATAGAAATAATCGTTTTTACCTTTGCCTTCTGAGAGTGCGCCGCCACCTACACTATAAACCACCCATTCGTCAGTCACCTTTTTTTCATCGGTTAATGCCTTGTAGCGCATACCATTCGTGTGATGGGGTAGAACGGTTTCTGGCGCCCAAATGATTTCAACGGGTGCAATTTTCTTGAGCACAGAAATAATAGCTACATCGGTCATGTGGCCTTTTCCCGTTGCCGCTAAACTGCCATAAAGCGTCACTTCAAATGCTTTTGCATCAGGATTGCGTTTGGCAAAAATCTTTGCTGCTTGTTGTGGACCCATTGTGTGACTGCTGGATGGTCCTGTTCCTATTCTAAAAATGTTTTTTATCGATTCCATTTTGTTCTTCCTCGTCTCCTCAAAGACATCTTTTTTTCTAAAAAATAACTATTAAATTCTCTATTAGGTAGGCACTCCTGAATTGCTGTGCCTACCATTTTATATTCATCTTATATTGTTTTCTTCCTTTTATTCACTGCTTGCTGCATGGTAAGACGAACGCACCAATGGTCCACTTTCCACTCTTTGGAACCCCTTTTCAAGGGCAATACGTTTGTATTCAACGAACTGCTGGGGTGTGATATAGGCTTCCACAGGTAAATGCTTGGCAGTGGGCTGAAGATACTGTCCAATGGTGAGTCGCTTGCATCCCGTTTTCAAGATGTCGTCCATTGTTTCTAAGATTTCTTCATGCGTTTCACCCAAGCCCACCATAAAGCCAGTTTTTGCTTGAATGCCACAACGTGTGATTTCTTCTAAGACGGCAAGACTCCTTTCATAGGTTGCCACACTGCGGACAGAAGGTGTCAGTCGCCGCACCGTTTCCATATTGTGACCTGCTACGTGTGGTTGGGTTGCCATCACTTTCTGTATCAACGATTTGTCGCCCATAAAATCGGGGATAAGCAACTCTATTTTCGTTTCAGGATTGAGTTCTCTGATAGCGTTGATGGTATTGATCCAATGTGCTGCGCCAAAGTCTGGAAGATCATCTCGATCAACCGATGTGATGACGGCATAACGCAGATTGAGGGCTTTTACAGATTCGGCTACGTTTCGTGGTTCATTGGGATCAAGTAACCGTGGACGTCCTGTTAGCGTATTGCAGAATTTGCATTTTCGTGTACATATATCTCCACCTATCATGAGAGTTGCTGTGCGAGCTGCCCAACATTCTGTGCGATTAGGGCAAAGACCGCTCGTGCAGATGGTGTTCATGTGATGGCGTGCCAATATGCCAGCTGTTTCTCCAGACGATTTCTTCGATGTCAGATTGATTTTTAACCAATCGGGCTTCATCGTGTGAGGCGGACGTCCAAAGAGCAAACGCAAAAATTGGTTCATTTCCAAATTTCTTATCAATGATGATAGGTCTATGTCTTTCAAGCGTTCAGTCACTGCTTCTCGTGTGAATGCAACACCCTTGAGGGGCTGAATCAGTTCGTTGTCAATGTCACCAAGCAAGAAATAATCGCCCATCAGATTTAAGTCGGTAATGTGTTCATTCTTAATTTCGATGCGTGCTTCTATTGTTCCAACATCGGCAAACCGCTTTTTCTTGACTTCTGTGTATTTGGGGTTCTTCCCATAAACAAAATCGGGCGACAAGAGTTCCTTTTCAATCTGCTCAATCTGCTTCATATCTGCATCGGTGAGTTCCAAAACTTCTGTGCCACACATGTACTCTTGCACATATTCGAGAAAGTTTTCAATGCTCATATTGGTATAATCACTTACATTTGTAACACGTTGTCTTACAGAAGAAACTCCCTTACTGTTCAACTTTTCCTTTGTAGGAGTGAGTGCCTTTGAAAGGTGTTCTAATTGTGTGTTGTAAAGCAAAGAATTGTGAAGTACGCTTCGCCCTTTGAGCTTGTAGAATGCGCAGCCTGCCACTTTTTGTTCATTGATGAGTATGTCGTTTCTGCCAGATAGACGTGCATCAACTTGAATGCTTTGCAATAATCCAGCAATGCGTTTCATGTAGACACAGAAAGCATCGTTTACGTTTTCGGCAAATGAGATGTAGGAAAACTGTATGCAACCACTATCGGCATAGATACATCCTCCACCACTTTTTCGACGAAAAATATCTATACCTTGTTGTTCGCAATAAGCCGTGTCTACTTCGGTTTCTATCAATTGGTTGCGTCCAAGCATCACCGTGGGTGGCACACGCCATGCAAAAAAGAAATCGTCATGCGTATAGGTGCGTGCCACGTGTTCTTCTACTGCAAAATAGAAGGGCAATCGTTTAACTGCTTCTCGTTCAGGAATAATGATGTATTTCATTGTTAAGGATAAATCGGTGTTGATTGATTTTAATTTTTAAGTATCTAAAGTCCAAAGCATTCGATGAATACCAGGTTGGTAATTATCAACCTCAAAGTCGGCTTTCTTGAAACGAAAACCTTCGTATTCAAATTGCTGCAACTCAAGGACATTGCTTATCCGCTGCTCGATGGCGTAGCGTGTCATTGCCCCTCGACAACTTTTGGCATAGACAGTAATGTTTTTTAACTTACAACCATCATTCACAAGGAATTGAGGTTGGATGATTTTCAATGCGTTCTTCACTCGTTGCCAATCAAAGAGATGCTCAAATTCTTCGGTTGCAAGGTGTAGCAACGTTCCACCATCGGCTTTCACGCTGTCAATGAGTAGGTTGGTTAGCAATGGTTTCCAATGTGCAAACATCGTTTTTCTACCATTCTCCTTCAGTTTCATTTTACCTTCAAGGCGATAGGGGTGTATACTGTCGGATGGGCGTAGCATACCATAAAGAAAACTCAGCAACCACAGATGCTTATTTGCATATGACAAGCTCTCTTCGCTCAGTTCGCTGGCTTTCAAACATTTATATACTTGACCATAGTAAGCAAAGATAGCGGGAAGTTTGTTTTCCTCATTGAAAAAATCCATATAGCGCAGTTTGTTCTCTCGTGCAATCGATAAATTGCATTTCAGTATCTTGCTCAATTCATCAATGTTATATTCACCCAATTCCAACGCAAAACGCTGGGCTTGTTGTTCAAATTTTGGATGAGTTAAAAAGGGCAACTTCCTATTGCTCTGCGCATTCATTATCTTTGCTGAAGCAAGAATTATCTGCATTTCTTAAAGGATTATTGATAAACTGAAAAGACCTTTTTCTTGTTGCTCGTACATGCTGATTTATGCAAAGAACGGCTACGGCTGAAATCCCAATGTAGCTAACAGCCCTTTGCATCCGTCTTCTATCAAGTCAAGTGCATACTCAAACCCTGCCGCACCTCCATAATAGGGGTCGGGAACGATGTTATCGTTAGGATAATTGTGTGCAAAATCGGTCAGTCGGTGTATCTTGTTTCTTTCTTCTTGATTGTTTGCCTGTGTGCTGATGTCGTTATAGTTATCATCATCCATAACGATGATGTAATCGAATTCTGTAAAATCCTTGTCGGCATAGAATTGTCGGGCAATGTGATCCACACGATACCCACGACGCAGTCCATGTTCTCTCATTCGTCTGTCGGGCAAATCGCCAATGTGCCAACCGCCCACTCCAGCCGAATCTATGAAGAAACGATCGGAGAGGTGAGCATCGTTTACCATCTTTTGCATCACCGCATTGGCTGCTGGAGAGCGACAGATGTTGCCAAGACAAACGAAAAGTAGCTTATATTCTTTGGTTGCTTTATCTTTGCTCATTGCTTTTCTTGCTAATGTTCCTGCAAAGATAATCAAATTCTTTTGTTTTTCGATGAGGCAAGGATTAAAAATTCTACACCTCATTAGTATATATAGCTAAACTACTTACTCTATGCCTCTCGCAAATCTGTGGGATTAATGCCCAGATTAGTTTGTACGTAACGTGTGAAATGAGAAACCGATGAGAAATTAAACTGATTTGCCAATTCATTCACCGTTCTACTGCTTGTTCGTAACAAAACTTGAAGTTCGATAATCGTGAAATGCGTAATCCAAAACATGGCTCCACTACCGCTCACGCGCTTCACCATGGCAGAAAGATGTTTGGGCGTAACACAGAGCTTTTCTGCATAATAAGTGAGACTGCGATTTTTTCGATATTCTTTATTTTCAAGCATCTCAAAGAATTGATTTACAACTGCATAATAGAGCGATGAAATTTCTTCAAAGCCATAGGCACGGCTTGTGAAATAGAAGCAATCCAAACAGAGTTGCCAAAGCGACGACATGATTAATTCGCAACGAAAAGAATGATGAGCCGCCTCTATGCGAAAAAGAATAGCTTCATAATTTCGTTTCCAAAGCTCAATTTCTTCCGTATTCAGATGAAGCACAGGATTAGCATAAAGCAAGAGAATATGACGAATGATATAACGAGACTTGCTTGCCGAAAGGCGTATGAATTTCACGTCGAACCAAAGTCCTTCAAACTCGAAATCATCACTACATTGCAAGTCTAAAACAAGATTGGACTGGCGCACGATGAAAAGACTACCAGCCTTGAGATTATACTTCACGCCATTGAATGAAAAAGAGCAAGTTCCTGCCACACAAAGCCCATGCAAAACCATATCTTGTGTTTCTGGTGTGCCAAGTTCTCTCAAGCTATTAACCTTAAGAATCCATTTTTCATTATATTCAATCATTTATTTGTGTTTAAGTACCGATAGGGCAAAGATAAATATATTTTTCGAGAAAAACAATTATTGAATAAAAAAAAGATAACTTTGCTTGCTTTTTACCTCAAAAATATCACTTTAAAAGCACAGTTTTGTAAAGATTTAAGGCAGGTTTTATAAATGACTTTTGTTGTTTTTTTGCTTTTTAGACATTTAGGTTTTTCTTTTGACTTGAAGAAGCATAGCGGGCTATGCGACTGAAAGAGAAAGGAAAAGATAACGTATAAAAACAAAAAGACACAAAGAGCACGTAGTAGCACTAAGGTAAATGAATTGCGGGGCATTTTTAGAACATGCCTTAAGTAAAAGGCAGTGTAAATTTATTGTCACACTATGCTGCATTTCATGAATTCTTACAAAATCTAAGGATTGATTTAAATCAAAAATACATTATCATTAGAAAAATATTCAATAAATCTTGCAGCACAATCAGGAAAGAAAGTGTAAATTTGCATACTCTTTTCATAATTAAAGGTTTAAGTGTATATCAAGAGGTCGCATAAAGAATCAGACCTCAGTAAAAGGATTGTATTACAAAAATAAGAACCAAGTATTCCTAAAAGACCTTTGCGACAAAGCTCTGGAAGGGTCAATCAACGTACCTAATAGGTCGTTAGTTGGCAAGGTTAAAATTGATTATTTTTTCAGGAAAGCACTTTAGACTGTCTGTCGACAGTCAAGAAAAAGGTAGGCAGCCTCGCAGACGTAAGTCAGATGGATGTCTGCCTTTTTTCTTTTAAAGCAAGAACACTTCTCTTTCTATTTCTACACCTTAATATATATAGTCCAAACATTTGGCAGATTAAAAATAAAGATGTAACTTTGCAACCGCTATCACGAGTTGATGGCATTAAATTCAAATCATATTTAAAACAATAAAAAAAAATTATGGCAACAAAAATCAGATTGCAACGCGGTGGTCGTAAAGGCTATGCCGTTTACAGAATTGTTATCGCCGACGTTCGTGCGCCACGTGATGGTAAGTTCACTGAAAAACTTGGTATGTACAACCCCAATACCAATCCAGCCACAGTTGAATTGAATTTCGAACGCGCACTCTATTGGTTAGAAACAGGTGCGCAACCAACCGACACCGTTCGCACATTGCTCAAGCGTGAAGGTGTTTACATGATGAAACACTTGCGCGGTGGTGTGAAGAAAGGTGCATTCGACGAAGCAACCTGCCAACAAAAGTTTGATGCTTGGAAGCAAGGTAAAGTAGCTGGTGTAGAAGCATTGGCAAAGAAAAATGCTGATGAAAAGAAAGCTAAGGCTGCTAAGAGCTTAGAAGAAGAAAAGAAAAAGAACGAAGCTTTGGCAAAGAAAGTAGCCGATAAAAAGGCTGCTGCTCAAGCCGCTGCAGCGGAAGCAAACGCAGAAAACGAAGCTCCTGCACAAGAAGGAGAAACTGCAGAAGCTTAATCTTGGCTTCCTACTTTTTCAAGAAAAAGAACAAGAAGCTGTGCCGTAAATTTGATTTATGGCACAGCTTTTTTGATTATAAAGAGGTTTTAGACGTTATAGAAATATTAGTAAGCTCAAATGAGAAATTGCTTATAAAAATGACTTCACAACCTCATCGAAATAGGGCAAATGTACAAGACGATTTTACATCATCTCCAATTGAGCCTTAGTTGCACGCTAAGTGAGCCTTGGTTGCAAGCTAACTGAGCCTCACTTGTCAAGCATTTGAACGAAATTCATTATCATCTGAAAATTTGCAATTTAAGGAAATCCCCAAAAGAGACAATTCCCAACCCAATATAAACAAAGAAACAATGAAAAAAACATTAAGTCTTTACGAATTGAACACATTGGTGGGGCAAGTCATTGAATCGACAATGCCCAATGCCTATTGGGTAGAGGCAGAGGTTTCAGAAGCCAGAGAACACAGCGGTCATCTTTATCTTGAACTCATCGAGAAGGACGACAGAACTCATACGCCCATAGCACGGGCATCGGCAAAATGCTGGCGAACAACGTGGAGCGTGATAAATTCAAATTTTCAGCGCATCACAGGAATGCGCCTGCGAACAGGTATAAAATTAATGTTGCAAGTTTATGCCCAGTTCCATCCCCAATATGGATTTTCATGGATTGTAGCCGATGTCAACCCTGAATATACCATGGGAGATATGGCACGCAAACGAAAGGAAATCATAGAACAACTGAAGGCAGCGGGTATTTTTGACCTACAAAAAGAGTTGGTCATTTCCAAATTTGCCAATCGCATAGCTGTCATTTCTTCAGAGTCGGCAGCGGGATATGGGGACTTTGTGAATCAACTATTGGGAAACGATTACGGACTTCCTTTCTATACGACGCTCTTCCCCGCCGTCATGCAGGGAGAGCAGGTAGAACGCAGCATCATTGCAGCCCTTGATAGCATTCATACACAGGAAGAAAATTTCGACTGCGTAGTCATCATAAGAGGAGGGGGCGCAACGGCGGATTTAAGTGGATTCGACACACTGGCATTGGCAGAAAATGTTGCTAATTTCCCATTGCCC
>JALFSW010000090.1 GCA_022779305.1 Prevotella sp.
CATGCCTATGGTGATTACGATGAGTCAGCACTTTTTTCGTATGCCACAGCCCGAACGGTAGAGAGCTTTTATCGCCACCATCTTTCTGGTAATCAACGTGTGGTGTTCCATGCCAATGAATGGCAAACAGGCTTTGCCGTGCTCTTGCTGCAGCAATCCATTCCACAAATTGCATCCATCTTTACCACCCACGCCACTTGCATCGGGCGCAGTATTGCAGGCAACAACAAACCTTTGTATGAATATCTTTGGGCGTACAATGGTGACCAAATGGCAGATGAACTCAACATGCGAAGCAAACACTCCATCGAGAAACAAACTGCACATAATGTGGATTGTTTCACGACAGTCAGCGAAATTACAGCCAAGGAATGTGCAGAGCTTTTAGATCGCCCCGTTGATGTAGTGCTGCCCAATGGTTTTGAAGACGATTTCGTTCCAAAAAATAGCGATTTCATCGCAAAAAGAAAGGCAGCTCGCCATCGTTTGCTCGAAGTGGCAGGCGGTCTGATGGGTACAACCTTTACAGACGATACGCTTATCGTTTCAACCAGTGGACGTTATGAATTTAGAAACAAGGGTATTGACGTTTTTGTTGATAGTTTGAATCGACTGAAACACGATGTGCGGCTCAAGAAAAACGTGGTGGCTTTTATTCAAGTTCCTGGATGGGTGGCTGAACCCCGTAAAGATTTACAAGACCGTCTGAACGATGCACTTGCACAAACAACGCCCCTCAACGCCCCTTACATCACCCATTGGTTGCACAATATGCAAGAAGATTGTGTGCTGAACCAATTCCGTCATCTTGGCATCACTAATCAAGAGAGCGATAAGGTGAAAATCATTTTCGTGCCTTGTTATCTCAATGGCGATGATGGCGTGTTCAACCTCTCTTATTATGATATGGTTTTGGGTAATGATCTTTGCGTCTATCCCTCTTATTATGAGCCATGGGGCTATACCCCTTTGGAAGCGGTGGCGTTTAAAGTGCCTTGCATTACAACTGATTTGGCAGGTTTCGGACTTTGGGCAAATGAAGTAAAGGGTAGCTATGCAGTGTTGGAAGATGGTGTGAAAGTGGTGCACAGAACCGATTATAATTTTGCAGACGTAGCGGAAGAAATCAAAGAAACCATCTTGACATATAGCTATTTCAGCAAACCTGAAATAACGAAATGTCGCAACAACGCATCAAAGCTCTCAAAGAAAGCATTGTGGAGCAAATTCATCAAACACTACGAAGAAGCCTACGAAAAAGCATTGCTTGGGATGCAACAAAGAATGGGTTAGGTTGTAAAAGATAAATATAAGTTTTCAAGATAATAACATTTTCAATAGATAACAATATGAAGATTAAAGCAGATTATTCTAACGAGCCTCATTGGAAAGAGGTGAACATCAAATCGAGCCTTCCAAAAGAGCTTGCATGTCTCGATGAAATCGCACATAATATGTGGTTTGGATGGAACCACGATGCGCGAGAACTATTCAAAAGTCTCGATGAAACTCTCTATGAGGAGGTTCGCCACAATCCTGTTTTGTTACTCGAACGCTTAAGCTACGAGCGCAAGGAGGCTGTTGTGAAGGATAAGGATTTGATGAAGAAAGTGAAGGATGTTTACAAGCAATTCACAACCTACATGTCTGTGAAACCAGATGCAAAGCGTCCTTCAGTGGCTTACTTCTGTATGGAGTTTGGATTGAACCAAACATTGAAGATTTATTCAGGAGGTTTGGGTATGCTCGCTGGCGACTATCTCAAAGAAGCATCAGATTCAAACGTAGATCTCTGTGCCGTTGGTTTCCTTTATCGTTACGGCTATTTCCGTCAGAGCCTTTCAATGGACGGACAACAAATCGCTAAGTACGACGCTCAAAACTTCAACTCGCTCCCAATAGAACGCGTTTTGGATGAAAACGGTAACCAAGTGGTTGTGGATGTGCCTTATAACAACTATCACGTGCATGCACTTGTATGGGTAGCGAATGTTGGTCGTATCAAACTCTACTTGTTGGATACAGACAACGAAATGAATTCAGAGTTCGATCGCCCAATCACACACGCCCTCTATGGTGGTGACTGGGAAAACCGCATCAAGCAAGAAATCTTGTTGGGTATCGGTGGTATATTGACTTTGAAAAAGCTCGGCATTAAGAAAGATATCTATCATTGCAATGAAGGGCATGCTGCTCTTTGCAACTTGCAACGCCTTTGCGATTATATCGAAGAAGGAATGACCTTCAATCAAGCAATGGAACTTGTGCGTGCATCGTCTATCTACACCGTACATACCCCTGTTCCCGCAGGTCACGACTACTTCGATGAAGAACTCTTCGGAAAATATATGGGTGCTTATCCTGCAAAATTGGGCATCTCATGGGAAGAATTTATCGGTATGGGACGCACCAACCCAAGCGATCATAGCGAACGTTTCTGTATGAGTACGTTTGCTTGCAACACATCGCAAGAAATCAATGGTGTTTCACGCCTCCACGGATGGGTGAGCCAAAAGATGTTTGCCCCACTATGGAAAGGCTACTTCCCAGAAGAAAATGCAGTGGGCTACGTCACCAATGGTGTACACTTCCCAACATGGACTGCAACCGAATGGCGTCGTGTTTATGACAAATACTTCGATAAAAACTTCCTTGCCGACCAAAGCAATGAAAGCATTTGGCATGCTATTTACAACGTTTCAGACGATGAAATCTGGGAAACCAGAATGGCATTGAAGAACAAACTCATTAAATACATCCGCGATAAGTTCACGCAACAATGGTTGCGCAACCAAGGCGACCCTGCAAAGGTGGTTTCTATCTTGGAAAAAATTAACCCAAATGCGTTGATGATTGGTTTCTGTCGTCGTTTTGCTACTTACAAACGTGCACACCTTCTTTTCACTGATCTCGATCGTTTGGAAAAGATCGTGAACAATCCTGAACGTCCAGTGCTCTTCTTCTTCTCTGGAAAAGCTCACCCAGCAGATGGCGCAGGACAAGGACTTATCAAGCGCATCTTCGATATTTCTCGCATGCCACAGTTCCTCGGTAAAATCATTTTCTTGGAAGACTACGACATGGAACTTGCACGCAGACTCGTATCGGGTGTTGATATTTGGATGAACACACCTACACGTCCGCTCGAAGCCAGTGGTACTTCAGGTGAAAAGGCTGAAATGAATGGTGTTGTCAATCTCTCAGTACTCGATGGTTGGTGGGTGGAAGGCTACCGCGAAGGCGCAGGTTGGGCACTCCCAGAAAAGCGTACTTATCAGAACCAAGCTCATCAAGACCAACTCGACGCGGCAACCATCTACAGTTTGCTCGAAAACGACATCACACCGCTCTACTTCAATAAGACAGCGGGAAAGACCTATTCAGCAGATTGGGTGAAAGTGGTAAAGAATTCGATTGCAACCATTGCTCCTCACTATACGATGAAAAGACAGTTGGACGATTACTATACAAAATTCTACAACAAGCAAGCTGCACGTTCAAAGCAACTCCATGCTAACGACAATAAATTGGCAAAGGAAATTGCACTTTGGAAAGAAACCGTTGCAGAGCGTTGGGATAATATTCATGTAGTGAATTCAAATGTTGAAGCACTCGATGACGTTGTAACAGGAAAGAAAACAAAACTTGTCTACACCATCGACGAGCAAGGATTGCAAGACGCAGTGGGCTTAGAATTGGTACTTCTGCATGCAAACCCAGTGGAAGATATCAGTGTTCACAAGGTGTTGCCATTCGAATTGGTGAAGACCGAAGGTAATCTTCACACCTTTGAGCTCAACTTTGAACCAGCAACCGCAGGTGCCTATAAGTGTGCTGTTCGCATGTATCCAAAGAACGAATTGCTTCCTCACCGTCAAGACTTTGCTTATGTGAAGTGGCTTGACTAAGCAAGCATAAAAATCTTTTTCCATATATTTTACCTCTCAAAAGTTCGGAAGGCTTTTGGGAGGTTTTTATTTGGTGAGGGAATGACCACAATAAACCGCCCAATTTTGCGTTATATACACAATATGAAGAATTTAAAAGCATTATCCCTCTGTCTCATATTCGCTGCCATCCTATCATTGGTAGCTTGCACAGATGATGATTCGTTCACACGTTCAACGAATAACCGCCTGACTTTTTCTGTTGATACGCTGCGGATGGATACTACATTTTCACGCATTCCCACTGCCACAAAAACCTTTTGGGTTTATAATCGTTCGGGCAATGGCATACGCTTGTCGAATGTTCGATTAGAGAAAGGCAACCAAACTGGTTTTCGTGTGAATGTAGATGGCATCTATCTCGGACAGAGTAGCGGTTTTCAAGTGAACGATTTAGAGGTGAGAAACAAAGATAGCATTCGTGTTTTTGTGGAACTCACATCTTCAACAACAGGTAAGGAAGACCCTACATTGATAGAGGATAATTTGCTTTTCACGCTCGAAAGTGGGGTGCAACAGAAAGTGAACCTCAATGCTTATAGCTGGGATGCAGAAGTGATAGACGATTGGGAGATTAAAAACGACACCTCGATACAATCCACTCGCCCTATCATGGTGCGCAAATCCATTACCATTGCACGTCACGCGTCGCTTCATATAGGTGCAGGCACGAAGATTTATTTTGCCAATTCGGCAGGAATAGACGTTTATGGGCAGCTCTTTATAGATGGAACAGCGGAAAACAATGTGGTATTGCGTGGCAACCGATTAGACAATATGTTCGATTACTTGCCCTACGACCGTGTGAGCGGACAATGGCGAGGCATTCACTTTTATGAATCGAGCTATGGCAATCAAATTCTTTACACCGACCTGCATTCTGCCTACAATGGCATTGTTTGTGATTCGGCAAATGTTGAATATCTCAAAGTGGCGTTAAAGTATAGCACTGTTCATAATTGTCAGGGTTATGGCATCTTTGCTGTAAACAGCCGATTGCAGATCTATAATTCGCAAATCTCAAATACGCTCAACGATTGTTTGGCGATTGTGGGCGGACACACCGTCATTGCACATTCAACATTGGCACAGTTTTATCCCTTCGATTCAAAACGGGGCTATGCTTTCAGTCTGACCGATACTTACAACGGAAAAGAATATGGGTTGAATATCTTTAAAATGCAGAACACACTGGCAACAGCATACGCTGCCGATGCGATACTCATTGCATTGAAGAACGAAAAGAATAAAAACTATATATTTGAAAACACCATCTTGCGCAAATCCAAACCAAAAGAAATCGATGCACAAAGATATAAAAACATCATTTGGGAGGAAACCACCGACACCGTGAGTGGAGGCGAAAAGAACTTTGTCAAAGTTGATGCTGAAAAGCAAGCCTACGATTTCCATCTCTCTGAAAAATCGAAAGCACGTGATGCAGGAGTTGCTTTGAGCTTGGGCATCAGCACCACCGACAGAGATGGAACGACACGCTCGGGCAACCCCGATATAGGATGTTATGAATATGTAGCCCCTAAGAAATAAGCAACAAAACAACGATGAAAACAATTGAATTTAACCTTCGCATCACGTTCTGCCTTTTAGAGGAATTATCAGAAGGCGATCAAGCATTGTTGAAGCAGGCGATGGATGCGACACGCAATAGTTATTCGCCCTACAGTAGGTTTGCTGTTGGTGCGGCACTGCGACTTGCCAACAACACAATTGTGCAAGGAGCCAATCAAGAAAATGCAGCCTTTCCATCGGGATTATGTGCCGAACGTGCAGCAATATTTGCTGCCCAGTCGGTAAGTCCAGAACAGGCAATTACCGATATTGCCATTGCAGCACATAATGGTGGCGGATTTACGAAACAGCCGATTGTTCCTTGCGGTGCTTGTCGGCAAGTGATCCTTGAAATGGAAGACCGCTATCAACGCCCTGTGCGCCTCCTTCTTTATGGAACAGAGGGTGTTTATGTGATCAATTCTGTTAAAGACATTTTACCCCTGCAATTTGTGGGCGATTCAATGAAATAGCAAACTCATTTAATCAAAATATGAGATGAGACAAAACCTACTTTCTTTTTTGGGTGCAATCCTTTTGATTGCTGGGTTTCCTGTGGTTGCCGAAGCCGTAAATTATCCTGTAGAAGCACAGTATGAGTTGCGTTCTGTGCGGCATTCTTTACAAACAAAAACAAGTAAAACAGATGTAAGGGTTGAAATAGACTTGCCCGATGGCTCATCCTTACTTGCCCGCACCATTCTCAAAGACATCAAAGATTATTTGGCTGTGGGGCAAATGAATGGGAAAAGGCAACCGCTTGCGGTAAGTGATAAAAGTAATCTTGTTGCCGAAGCGGTGAAGCAACACAGTGCTTATCTGCAAAAATCGTTTGACGAACTCACTCAAGGCGCAACTACTGAAGAAGCGAAGGAAATGCAAGAATACTATGCTAATGTGCAATACGTTCGTCATATAGGGGCTACAAAGATTGTCGACACACCACAATATGTTACCTATAAATATGAAACGTATATGTATGAGGGTGGGGCGCATGGCATGACTTTTCGCTCTGTAACCACTTATCTCAAACCCAACGGAAAGAAGTTGGGAAACATCGTTGATAAAACTAAACTGCGACAATTGCAAAAGCTGTTGGCAAACGGACTTTCTCGCTATTTCAAGAAGTCGGGTTATCCCGATATGACACCTGCAAAGGTGCGCAAAGAATTGTTCTTCACTAAGGGCATTATACCGCTGCCATCCGGAAAACCTTATTTGGTGAAGCGAGGCGTAGCCTTTGTTTATCAGCAATATGAGATAGGTCCTTATGCCATCGGTATGCCAACTTTTGTCATACCCTATAAGAATATCTATCCTTATCTCACACCTGAGGGCAAGAAAATAGTTAAACCGTTCTTGCAAAAGTGATGCATTATTGTATCAACTGCACGACAAATAAATGAAAATCGGAGTATAGAGCGAATTTTTCTATACTCCGATTTTTTATTCTGAGGCTTCCTTGTGAAAGCCATCAAATATCTTTTGCGACAAAACGAGGACTTATCCGAAGACGAGGAAAAGCCCATGTGCTACGAGGGCAGCCACCAAACCACCTACGCAGTGCGACATGATGGCTTTCGATGTGAGTTCGCGGTAGCCGATGGTATCGAGCATTGCTGTGTGTGTGCTCAAAAAACCACTCCAACACATACCAATTCCAGTGAACACAGCGATTGCGTTTCCGTCAATCCAGCCCTGTGCGAGGAAGTTGGGCACAAGACTAAGGGCAGCTCCTACAGCCCCTAAAGCCGTGATAGGGAAAGCAATTTGATGTGGATCTGAAAAACCAAAGAGTGGTTGCAATAACCAATCAAGTTTGTTGGCGAGCGTAGGCAGAATAGCAATACCCTCATAGGCTTTTCCCGTAAATGTTCCGTCGGCACTCGGACCGAAGGTGAGAATCATTACAAGCGTGGAAATAATCAATACGCCAGGAATGATCGATATTCCCACTTCAACCCCCGATTTCCCACCATCAAGCAAAGAATTGAGCGTGCGAAGGAATGTAGATTTTTCTTCCTGATGAGTGGGACGTTCCGCTTGCTTTTCAAATTGTTCTGAATCAAGTGCATTTTCTTCTTTGTACTGTGGGTAGGCTTTGAGAACGAAGTACTGCATCAGTCGTGTGGAAACTATACAGCCACAACATGCCCCCACAAAGCCCAAAAGCGGTTCAAGCATATAGCCCTGTCCGAGCATAAAAACAATGACAATCAGCCCCATTCCGAATGCTGTTCCGAAATTGGTCAGTGAGATGTACTGATACTTCTTGAAGTAGCCACTGAAATGTTTGTCGTGTGCCAAAGTAATGATGGCGGGATTGTCAGAGAGAAACGTCAGCACAGCACCCAGCGACGCCACTCCCGGCAAACGAAAGACAGGACGCATGAGCGGACGGAGAACCTTTTCTATTAAATCTACTACGCCAAACTCAACGAACAATTTTCCGAGTGCACCCGTGAGTACACAGATAGCCATCAAGTAGAAACACGTGTTGAGCAACAAGTCGTGTGCCGTGTGCATAATGGTATTGAGCATGGGTGCCATTCCCATTTTCCACCCAATTCCTCCAAAAAGTGCAACGATGATAACCAAGCAAATGAGCCCTTTGGGCAATAGATGTTTCTTTGTTTTCGCAGAGCAAGATTGCTCTGGACATTCAGTTTTGTGTTTGTTTTCCATTATTCAGATTTAAATTTGGCGGTAAAATTACGTGTTTTCAATTGAATAAACAAGAAAACCATATCAAAATTTCTACTAAAACATGCTTTTTGGACAACACATTCAGGTTATAGAAATTTTATCGCTGCAACACAATGAGAAAACACTGATATCTTGCACTGAAATAGAACATCCTATACTTACTGTGTAACTGAGGCTCACTTGTGTTCCAATTAAGGCTCATTTACACGCTAACTGAGGCTCACTTGCAAAACGCCTATTTTTTGTGCGACAGAAAGCGGAAAAACATCGGTTTTCTTTGTGGAAAGAAAAAAAGTTTGTAATTTTGCATCGTTCAGAGGAATGAGGGGCTTTTGTAGCTCCTCATTTTTCATATTTGAAAGCGTATGATAGATAAAAACGTTGTAAAAGAAATCGTAAACGAATGGCTCACGGAGATGGACTATTTTTTGGTAGACGTTCAAGTGAGTACAGACAACCGCATCGTTGTTGAAATCGATCACATCGATGGTGTGTGGATCGAAGACTGTGTGGAGTTGAGTCGCTACATAGAAGAACGCCTGTCAAGAGACGAACACGACTACGAATTGGAAGTAGGGTCGGCTGGTTTGGGGCAGCCTTTCAAGGTGGAACAGCAATATCACAATTTCGTTGGAAAAGAAGTGGAGGTGCTGACAGCCGAAGGTAAGAAAGTGAAAGGCATATTGAAAGCCGTTGACGGACGAAACTTTACGGTCGCAGTTAATGAAAAAGTGACCGTAGAGGGAAAGAAACGCCCTGTGAAAATGGACGTAGACCATGCGTTCAATATGGATGAAGTAAAATATACAAAATATATAATAAGTTTCAAGTAAGCTATGGCAGCAAGAAAAGCAGAAGAACGTCCGAATATGATCGAGACCTTCAAAGAATTTAAGGATACGAAGAACATCGATCGTACGACCTTGGTGAGCGTGTTGGAAGAGAGCTTCCGTAACGTTATCGCAAAAAACTTTGGTTCGGACGAAAACTTTGACGTTATCGTTAATCCCGATAAAGGCGACTTTGAGATTTATCGCAATCGCATTGTTGTGGCAGACGGCGAAGTGAAAGATGAAAATAAAGAAATCAGTTTGACGCAAGCACAAAAGATAGAACCCGATTATGAAGTGGGTGAGGAAGTTTCGGAAAGAATAGACTTTGAAAAATTTGGTCGCCGCAACATCCTTAACCTGCGCCAAATATTGGCATCGAAAGTGTTGGAATTGGAACACGATTCGCTTTATAATAAGTATAAAGATCGTGTGGGTCAAATCATTTCTGGCGAGGTTTATCAAACATGGAAACGTGAAGTGTTGCTCGTAGACGATGAAAACAATGAATTGATTTTGCCAAAAGGCGAACAAATTCCACGCGACCAGTATCGCAAGGGCGAAACCATTCGTGCTGTGATCTTGCGTGTGGACAATGAAAACAACAATCCAAAGATTATTCTTTCACGCACCGCACCAACTTTCTTGGAACGTCTTTTGGAAGCCGAAGTACCCGAAATCCACGACGGACTGATTGCCATCAAAGGCATTGCACGTATGCCTGGAGAAAGAGCAAAGATTGCCGTAGAAAGCTATGACGATCGCATCGACCCAGTGGGAGCGTGTGTGGGTGTTCGTGGTAGTCGTGTGCATGGTATTGTTCGTGAGCTTTGCAACGAGAATATCGATGTCATCAACTGGACAGCCAATACGAAACTCTATATTCAACGTGCCCTTTCACCAGCGAAAGTGAGCAGCCTGAATGTAGATGAAGAAAACAAAAAAGCAGAAGTTTTCTTGCAACCAGAAGAGGTGAGTTTGGCAATCGGACGTGGCGGTATGAATATCAAACTCGCAAGTATGCTGACAGGCTATACCATCGACGTCTTCCGTGAACTCAATGGCGAAGTGGCAGAAGAAGACATCTATCTCAATGAGTTCGCTGATGAAATCGACACATGGGTCATCGATGCTATCAAAGCATTGGGATTAGACACAGCACGCCAAGTGCTCAATGCTCCAAGAGAAATGCTTATTGAAAAAGCCGACCTCGAAGAAGAAACCGTTGATAATGTGTTGAACATATTGAGAGCAGAATTTGAAAATTAGGTGACAGATGGTGGGTGATGGTTGTTGCTGATAGCCTAAGGGGTGTGACTATGCAGCGCGACCATGTTCGGAACACCAAACCAACAAGTATCTTTCCAACAACCAACACCCAACACCGAAAAAGAAAGTTAATGAGCATCAGATTAAGTAAAGCAATTCGAGAATTTAACATCGGACTCCAAACCGCAGTGGAGTTCTTAGAAAAGAGGTTTGATATGGGTGAAACAAAAATCGACCCCAATTTCAAACTCAGTGATGAACAATATCAAGCCCTTGAAAAAGAATTTAAGGGCGACAAAGCTGTGAAAAGTGAGGCAGCAAAAGTGTTCCCCAAAAAGCAAAAAGAAAAGAAAGAACCTCGTAAGAAGGAAAACAGCACTCAGGGAGAGACGTTGCTAACATCGAATCGCCCCAAATTTAAGCCCATTGGCAAGATTGATCTCGATCAATTTAATAAGCCAACGGTGAAGGCGGCTGTTGCTCCAGACGATCAATCATCTGCACCTGAAAAGAAAGAAACAGAAAAGACTGTTTCAAATGAAATGAAAAAGGATGTACAGCCTGCGGTAAAAGAGGCGAAAAAGGAACAGCCACTTGAAACGGAAGCCCCCAAGGCAGTAGTAAAGCCTAAGGTTGTGAAAAATGAAGAAAAAAAGGCGGAGCAACCTGCGAAAAAAGCAGAAGTTCAAAAGGCTGCACCTAAAGTTGAAAATGTGCAGAAAGCGGACGCTGTTGTGAAGACAGAAGAAAAGAAAGAAGCAACAGAGCCATCTGAAAAAACTGCTGCACCAGCAACTGAAAAAACGGAAATCTTCCAAACGTCTAACGAAATTAAGATGCTCAACCAATCGAAACCCAATGTGTTGGGTAAGATAGACTTGAGTACCATCAATCAAAATACACGTCCGAAGAAAAAGAGCAAAGAAGAACGCAGAAAAGAACGCGAAGACAAAAATGTGCAAGGCGGACAAGGAAAGAAAAAGCGTGTGCGCATAGGCAACGAACGAGTAGACATCAATGCCGCTGCCAATCAGCAATCGGGTGAAGGAAAACAAGGCGGAAAGAAGAAAAAGAACAATCAAGCTGGTAATCATCCGAACAACCAAAATGCTGCGGGCGGAAAGAAAGGAAAGAACAACCGTCATCAAAAACCATTGGAGGTGGATGATGAAGCTGTAGCACGCCAAGTAAAAGAAACTTTAGCACGTCTTACGAGCAAGACCCAAAATAAGAAAGGTGCGAAGTATCGTAAAGAAAAGCGAGAAGCTGTTCAAGAACGTCTCAATGCCGAGGCAAAGGCAGAACGCAAAGAAAGTAAGATACTGAAACTCACAGAGTTTGTAACTGTTTCAGAATTGGCAACGATGATGAATGTGCCCGTTACAAACGTTATATCAACGTTGATGTCTGTAGGTATCATGGTATCCATTAACCAACGTCTTGATGCTGAAACGATCAACATGGTTGCCGATGAGTTTGGCTTCGCAACAGAATACGTTAGTGCGGAAGTGCAAGAGGCGGTGAGCGAAGAAGAGGACGATGAAAACGACCTTGTGACACGTGCACCTATCGTTACAGTGATGGGACACGTAGACCACGGTAAGACCTCGTTGCTCGACCATATTCGTAACACGAATGTCATTGCAGGCGAAGCTGGTGGTATAACACAGCACATCGGCGCATACAGCGTTACATTGAAGAGTGGCAGAAAGGTTACGTTCCTTGATACGCCAGGTCACGAAGCCTTCACAGCAATGCGTGCGCGCGGTACACAAGTAACCGACATTGCCATCATTATCATCGCTGCCGACGACTCGGTGATGCCAACCACAAAAGAAGCCATTGCTCATGCACAAGCAGCTGGTGTGCCAATGGTTTTTGCTATCAATAAAATCGACAAACCCGGAGCCAATCCAGACAAGATACGTGAAGACCTTTCGCAAATGAATTTGCTCGTAGAAGAGTGGGGTGGAAAGTACCAATGTCAGGAAATCAGTGCAAAAAAAGGTTTAGGCGTGGCCGATTTGTTGGACAAAGTCTTGTTGGAGGCAGATATGTTAGACCTCAAAGCCAATCCAAATAGAAAATCAACGGGAACGGTTATAGAATCGTCGTTGGACAAGGGACGTGGATATGTGAGCACCATATTGGTGTCTAACGGAACACTGAAGGTCGGAGACAACGTCATCGCAGGGGTTTACTGGGGGCGCATCAAAGCAATGTTCAACGAACGCAACCAGCGCATCGAACAAGCAACACCTTCTGAACCAGCCATTATTTTGGGATTGAATGGCGCACCTACTGCAGGCGACACATTCCACGTAATGGAAACCGAACAAGAGGCACGTAACATTGCCAATAAACGTGAACAATTGCAACGCGAACAAGGCTTGCGCACACAGACACGTCTCACACTTTCGGACATTTCGCATCGCATTGCTCGTGGAGAATTCCACGAAATGAACATCATCGTTAAGGGTGATACCGATGGCTCAATCGAAGCATTGTCGGATTCGTTCATCAAACTTTCAACAGAAAAGGTAAAGGTGAACGTAATCAACAAGGCGGTCGGACAAATTTCAGAAAACGATGTGATGCTCGCTTCGGCTTCCGATGCCATCATTGTGGGCTTCCAAGTGCGTCCTTCAGCCGATGCACGCAAACTGGCAGACCGCAATGGCGTTGAAATCAGCACCTACTCGGTGATCTATGATGCTATTGACGACATCACGTCGGCAATGGTAGGTATGCTCGATAAGGTGAAGAAAGAAATCATTACGGGGCAAGTTGAAGTGCAACAAGTGTTCAAAATCTCGAAAGTCGGAACGGTGGCAGGATGTATTGTTACCGAAGGCAAGGTGCACAACAAAGACAAAGGTCGCGTGATTCGAGACGGAATTGTGGTTCACACAGCTCCTATCAGCGCATTGAAACGTTACAAAGACGATGTAAAAGAAGTAGTAACAGGTTTGGAATGTGGTATTTCGCTTGTCAACTACAACGATATACAAAGTGGTGATATCATTGAAACATTCACCGAAATAGAAGTAGAACAAAAACTTTAGTAGGTCGGTCGCTCCATTTTTCTTCATCGAAAGATGGGGCGACAAACTATAAAGGCAGGTTTTGAGAATGGTCTCTGATATATTTTTGACTTTTAGACGTATTGATTTTTCTTTTGAATTGAGGAAGCATAATAAGGCTATGCGACTGAAAGAGAAAGGGAAAAATAAAGTATAAAAGCAAAAAGAAACAAAGAACAAAATTGTAGAATTACGAAAAATATTCTGCGTTGAATTTTTAAAACATGTCTGAATGAGGAACAAATGTTACCAAAATAAGTGCGGCATACTATTTGTTTTTGAAATTTTTGATAAACAAGAACAAGCATGTCTGAAAAAAATAGCAACGAGTATGTGAGGAAAGTTGCCGAACAAAAATATGAGTTCGGGTTCACAACCGATGTACATACAGAAGTCATACCAAAAGGATTGAATGAAGATGTAGTGCGGCTTATATCTTCAAAGAAAGGGGAACCAGAGTGGCTCCTCGATTTTCGTTTAAAGGCTTTTCGTCATTGGCAAACAATGGAGATGCCTACATGGTCGCATTTGAAGCTCCCAGAGATCGATTATCAAGCTATATCATATTATGCTGACCCTATGGCGAAAAAGCCAAAGAATAAAGAAATCGATCCCGAGTTAGAAAAAACGTTCGATAAGTTGGGCATACCGCTCGAAGAACGTTTGGTACTTAGCGGTGTAGCAGTGGATGCTGTGATGGATTCCGTATCTGTTAAAACTACATTTAAGAAACAATTGGCGGAGAAAGGTATTATCTTCTGTTCCATGGGAGAGGCAGTGAAAGAACATCCAGAGCTTGTTCGCCAGTATTTGGGAACAGTTGTGCCTTATAAAGACAATTTCACGGCTGCGCTTAATTCCGCAGTTTTCAGCGATGGATCGTTTGTTTACATTCCCAAAGGCGTACGCTGCCCAATGGAATTAAGCTCCTATTTCCGCATCAATGCCATTAATACAGGGCAGTTTGAGCGTACCCTCATTGTTGCTGACGATGATTCATACGTTAGTTACCTTGAAGGATGCACCGCTCCAATGAGAGATGAAAATCAACTGCATGCTGCCATCGTTGAAATCGTAGTATTGAACAATGCAGAAGTGAAATACTCAACCGTTCAGAATTGGTATCCGGGCGACGAAAATGGTAAAGGTGGTGTCTTAAACTTGGTTACCAAGCGTGGCGATCTGCGTGGTGTGAACTCGAAACTATCATGGACGCAGGTTGAAACAGGCTCATCCATCACGTGGAAATACCCTTCATGTATTCTTCGTGGCGACAATTCGCAAGCTGAATTTTATTCCGTGGCAGTAACAAACAACTACCAAGAAGCCGACACGGGAACCAAAATGATTCACATGGGTAAAAACACGAAGAGTACGATCATCTCTAAGGGTATCTCGGCAGGCAAGAGTCAAAATTCTTATAGAGGACTGGTGCGTGTTACACCAAATGCCGACAATGCACGAAATTATAGCTCTTGCGACTCATTGCTACTCGGATCGTCTTGTGGTGCACACACATTCCCCTACATGGACATCCACAATGACACGGCAATCATAGAACACGAAGCAACTACTTCAAAGATCAGCGAAGACCAACTCTTTTATTGCAATCAGCGCGGCATACCAACGGAAGAAGCCATCGGACTTATCGTTAATGGTTATGCAAAGGATGTGCTCAACAAGTTGCCAATGGAGTTTGCTGTCGAAGCCCAAAAACTTTTGTCCGTAACGTTGGAAGGAACCGTGGGCTAAAAGCCACAAACGATTTTCCTAAAAACAATAACTGCAAAGCAACGAAATAATAAAGAGAACAGAAAATGAAAAAGTTTGCACTTGCCTTGATGCTTATCTGCACCACAACGCTTTATGCGCAGAACTGGAAACCCACACCGTGGCAAGCCTATCTTTGTCAGCTAAAAGTGGAAAAAGACACCATCTGTGACGCACGTTCTATTATGTTGCCAAAAACATATAGAATAGAAAAAGTCGATGTGAAAAACTTTCATTGCGGACCATTCTACGTTCCCGATCCACCTTCAATTTTCGACCAAGACCCCGAATATTCATGGCGGTCAAGATACTCGTTTACAGAATTCTTTACAGACCTACTTTGCACCCTTATCTTTGGTTCAAATCATTGATAATGGGTAAACAGATAAAACGTAGAAACTTAGAAAAAAGATATTAATCATTACAGAATAAACATATGTTAGAGATAAAAGATCTGCATGCAACCATTGCAGACAAAGAAATATTAAGGGGTATCAACCTCACAATCAAAGATGGAGAAGTTCACGCCATAATGGGACCTAATGGCTCAGGAAAGTCAACTTTGAGTGCCGTCCTAACTGGAAATCCACTTTATGAAGTAACCAGCGGTTCGGCTGTATTCAACGGAAAAGAACTTTTAGAGATGAGTCCAGAAGACAGAGCAAGAGAAGGTATTTTCCTTTCGTTCCAATATCCCGTTGAAATTCCTGGCGTATCGATGACCAACTTTATGAAAGCTGCCATCAATGCGAAGCGTGAATATGAAGGACTTGAGCCACTCAAGGCTGCCGATTTTATGAAGCTCATGCGCGAGAAAAGAGAACTCGTGGGCTTGGATGCCAAACTCTCTCATCGAAGTGTGAACGAAGGCTTCTCGGGTGGAGAGAAAAAGCGCAACGAAATCTTCCAAATGGCGATGTTAGAACCCAAATTGAGCATCCTTGATGAAACTGACTCTGGGCTCGATGTTGATGCAATGCGTATCGTGGCAGAAGGCGTTAATAAGATGCACACAGCTGAAACATCGACCATTGTTATCACACACTACGATCGATTGCTCGATATGATCAAACCCGATGTTGTGCATGTGCTTTACAAAGGAAGAATTGTGAAAACCGCAGGAGCCGAACTTGCCCGAGAAATAGAGCAAAAAGGCTATGATTGGATAAAGGAAGAGGTCGGCGAATAATAAGAAAATGTCTCTTGAGAATGCCCCAAATACCTTCTCACCAATTTGTTTCAAGCAAATAAAGAAAACTCAAAAATGCAAAGCGAACAACAATATATCGACTTATATACACAAACAAGGCAACTCATCAACGATCATTCTTCAGTCGTTATGAATGCTTTGCGCGAAAAAGCTTTTGAGGACTTCAGTGCAAAAGGTTTCCCAACAAAAAAAGTGGAACGCTACAAATACACTGACATTCCGAAGCTCTTTGCACCCAACTTTGGACTGAATCTTCAGGGATTAGACCAAGCTGTTGATCCTTACGACCTTTTCAAGTGCGACGTTCCCAATCTCAGTACTGCACTTTATTATGTCGTCAATGACCGATTCTACACCAAACGTCTCCCTGCCGTAGCACCCGCCGATGGCATTATCATTGATAGTCTGCGCCATGCAGCCGACACATATCCCGAATTGGTGGCACGCTATTATGGTAAATTGGCAAAAACGGAGAAAGACCCACTCACTGCCTTTAACACAATGTTTGCACAGGATGGTTTGTTTATCTATGTGCCCAAGAATACAAAAACTAATCATACCATCCAAATCGTTAATGTTCTTCGTTCGGATGTTGACCTGTTGCTTAATCGGCGTGTCTTAATTGTCCTCGAAGAGGGCGCACAAGCCACTATGCTGTTTTGCGACGACAGTGCCGACGACCGCAACTTCCTCACCACACAAGTCATAGAAGCCTATGTGGGCGACAATGCAAGCCTTGAGCTGAACTGTTTGGAGGAAACCCACACAAAGAATGTGCGCATCTCCAATGTTTATATCGAACAACAAGCCAATAGTCGTTTGAACCATAATATCATCACGCTACACAATGGCATCACCCGTAACCAACTCGATTTGGTTTTCAGAGGTGAAGGAAGCGAGTGTTTTTGCAATGGCTGCGTGATTGCAGATAAACATCAACATGTGGACAACAATACGATTATTGACCATGCCGTGCCACATTGCACGAGTAATCAACTCTATAAATATGTCCTCGACGACCATGCCGTTGGAGCTTTCGCAGGACTTATTCTCGTGGAAAAAGATGCGCAAAAAACGCTCTCGCATGAGGTAAATCAAAACCTTTGCGCCACGAAAACAGCTCGTATGTATTCGCAACCGATGTTGGAAATCTATGCCGATGACGTTCGCTGCAACCACGGATCTACTGTAGGACAACTCAATGATACCGCACTTTTCTACATGCAACAACGTGGCATTGACAAGAAAGAAGCTAAACTTCTTCTTCAGTTTGCTTTCATCAATGAGGTTATTGACAAAATGGAACTCATTCCGTTGCGTGATCGTCTGCATTATTTGGTGGAAAAACGTTTCCGTGGCGAACTGGATAAATGTTCATGCTGTAAACTTTGTAAGTAAATCTTATGTATGATATAAACAAAATCCGCCAAGATTTCCCCATACTCTCACGCACCGTCTACGGCAAACCCTTGATCTATTTAGACAATGCTGCCACAACGCAAAAGCCTCTTTGCGTCCTCGATGCTATGCGCGATGAATATCTCAATGTCAATGCCAATGTGCATCGTGGCGTGCATTGGATGTCGCAACAAGCCACCGACCTTCATGAGGCAGCCCGCGAAAAGGTACGCCAGTTTATAAATGCCCGATCGGTTAGCGAAATCGTCTTTACACGTGGCACTACGGAAAGCATCAATCTTGTTGCAGCCACCTTTGTTGAAGGTTTTATGCAGGCTGGCGATGAAGTGATTGTTTCCAACGTTGAACACCATTCCAACATCGTACCGTGGCAAATGTTGGCAAACAAACATGGTATTATATTGAAAGTTATCCCGATTGACGACCACGGAACGCTCGACCTCAATGCTTTTGACGCTCTTCTGAACCCTCGCACCAAACTCGTGAGCGTCAGCCACGTCAGCAATGTCCTCGGCACCATCAATCCTGTGAAAGATATCGTCCGCCTTGCCCATGCAAAAGGCGTACCCGTGATGGTCGATGGCGCACAGAGCGTACCCCATTTCTCTGTGGATGTACAGGATTTAGATTGTGACTTCTTTGCTTTCAGCGGTCATAAGGTCTATGCGCCTACGGGCATTGGCGTATTGTATGGAAAGGAAGAATGGTTAGAGAAATTACCGCCCTATCAGGGTGGTGGCGAGATGATAGAAAAAGTGAGCTTCAGCGGCACCACTTTTGAACGCCCCCCATTAAAGTTTGAGGCTGGCACACCCGATTATGTTGCCACCCACGGACTTGCAACCGCCATTGATTATATCAACACTCTTGGATTCGACAGCATTCAGCAACACGAACACGCACTCACACGTTATGCCATCACGCAGATGCGGGAAATCCATGGAATACGTTTTTTTGGTATTTCAGAAGATGCCATCGAAGCACCAAATACACTGACCCACGATGCCGTAATCAGTTTTTTGGTGGGCGATATTCACCCAATGGATCTCGGTACATTGCTCGACCAACTCGGAATTGCTGTACGAACGGGACATCATTGCGCCCAACCGCTTATGGAACGCCTCGGTATTCATGGCACAGTGAGGGCTTCTTTTGCACTTTATAACACAATGGAGGAAGTCGATGCACTGGTTGCTGGTATCAAGCGAGTGGTACAGATGTTTTAACCCAAATCGGTCATTAGACCGTTAAGGTTTTCTTTTTATTTACAATCCGATGCAATCAGTTTGGTCTCTAAAGACCGAATTGGGATTAAAATGTGGTGTTAATTCATTGAAATAATGCTAAAATCTTTTTATCATACCGATCTTTTAGAGGCTGGTTGCGATGAGGCTGGCAGGGGATGCTTGGCTGGAAGCGTCTATGCTGCAGCTGTCATTTTTCCTGCCGATTATGAAAACGCATTGTTGAACGACTCCAAAAAGTTGAGTGAATCGAAACGCTATGCCCTCCGAACAGTCATAGAAAATGATGCATTGGCGTGGGCTATAGGTATTGCAACGCCCGAAGAAATCGACCAGCACAACATTCTCAATGCGAGTATTTTGGCGATGCACCGTGCACTCGAAGCACTCCAATTGCGTCCGCAAGCAGTTATTATTGATGGCAATCGCTTTAAACCCTATGCTGATCTGCCTTATGCAACCATCGTTAAAGGCGATGGGAAATATCTCTCTATTGCGGCTGCCTCCATCCTTGCCAAGACCTATCGTGATGATGAAATGAATCGCTTGGCTGTGGATTATCCACAATATGATTGGGCGTCGAATAAAGGCTATCCCACACGCAAACACCGTGATGCCATCCGTTTGTATGGTGCAACGCCTCATCATCGCCGCAGCTTCTCGCTCCTCCCTCCAGAGCAACTAACCTTTGATTTTTAACCCAAATCGGTCATTAGAGACCAAAGAGATTGCATCTTATTGTCTGTGCAGGTTGTTCTGCGTTTTCTCGCAGATGTAGCGGGCTACTTCAAGATAAAACGCAGAAGAAAATGCCGACACGCAGGTGCAAGCGGTTGGGAAGTGAATAAATAAGATAAAAAGAAACCCTCACGGTCTAATGGCCGATTTGGGTTAAACCCAAATCGGTTGTTAGAGGTCAACCTGATTGTATCTGCTTGTCAGTGGAGTTTGTTTAGCGTTTTCTTGCAGATGTAGCGGGCTACTTCAAAAGAAAACGCTGAAGAAAATGCCGACACGCAGGTGCAAGCGGTTGGGAAGTGAATAAATAAGATAAAAAGAAACCCTCACGGTCTAATGACCGATTTGGGTTATAAAAAATCTGTAAGAAAAATGCGTTTCAACAAACTCCGTGCTCAGCTCGATTTAATTCTTTTGCTTGCCGATGGGAGAGGCTATTCCGTTGCGGAACTTTGTCAGCGGGTAGGTATTTCAGTGCGCAACCTTTATTATTTGCTCGAATTCCTGAAAACAGCTGGTTTTACTCTCTTTAAAGCCAACGGGAAATATCATATCGACTGGCGCTCGCCATTTTTCACACAATTAACGAAAACCATTCAGTTTTCCGATGCAGAAATGCGCACAATTTACAGCCTTCTTACGATGGCAGGCAATAAGAACGACACCGTTAATCAGCTCCGAACAAAGATAGACAATGTCTATAATTTCTCGGTGTTTCTCAATAGTCCGAAACAAAAGCAGATCGGCAACCATGTCAAGTTGCTTGAAAAGGCGATTCACATGAAGCGAATGGTGAAAATCATTGGCTATTCAAGCCCGAATAGTCAGTCGGTGAAAGATCGCATCGTCGAACCTTTTTACATTATGAACAACACGCAAGACGTTCGCTGTTATGAACTTGTATCGAAATCAAACAAGACTTTTCGCATCAATCGCATGGAAGCAATCGAAGAACTCGATGCTGATTGGCTGCACGAAGATGCTCATCGACAAATCTTCACAGACATTTTTATGTTCAGTGGCGAAACCCGACAACGGGTGGAGTTGCGATTAGGGCAACTGGCACGCAACATTTTCATTGAAGAGTATCCACAAGGTGTGCCTTTGCTCTCTCCTGAACCCGATGGGTTGCATTGGCGTTTGAGTGTAGAGGTGTGCGATTTCCGAGGCTTGGGACGCTTTGTTCTCGGACTTTTCACCGACATTGAAATCCTTTCAAACACCGAATTTAAGTCCTATATTCAGCAAAAAATTCTTGAAATGCAGCAACGCATCGCTATGCCAGATACTTCTGTGGAACTTTGATGTCAATTAGGATTGATTGTTTTAGAATTTGTTACACCTTATATAATATATGGCATACACCCAATTCGGTCATTAGAGACAAGTAGATGTAAGCAGCTGGGAAGTTAATAGATAAAATTAAAGGGAAACCCTAACAGGCTAATGACTGATTTGGGTTTCTTCGTAAATTTTTGAAAGTCTGTATATTATTCGTGTTCTGTTATCAGTATTAAAAAATCGTTTTGCAAGTGAGCCTCAGTTAGCTGACAAGTGAGCCTTACTTGTCTCCCAACTGAGGCTCACTTGCAAAGCAACTAAAGCTCAGTGAGATTTCTTGTTTTTTGCTTAGGCGAGCATTCTGAGAACGTTTTTTCGCCATGGCAATGTAAAAACTTCGTGCCTCGTTTTTCCGCCAGCTCATTTGGCTTAACAAAAACGCTCCTAAGCATCCCCATAGTCTTTCTTGTAACATTCTTCTCCTAAACCCTTCTTAACGTTTCAATTCAAAAGAAAGTGGGGGTAAAAAAACACTCAAACCACCCTAATTTTTTAAACCCAATTCGGTCATTAGAGACCAAAGGGATTGCGTCTGATTGTCTGTGCAGATTGTTCAGCGTTTTCTCGCAGATGTAGCGGGCTACTTCAAGCGAAAACGCTGAAGAAGATGCCGATAAGCAGATGCAAGCCGTTGGGAAGTAAAGAAGTAAAATGATAACCCTGGGAAGTGAAGAAATAAAATGAAGGTCCTTACGATCTAATGAACGATTTGGGTTAAATATCCCTCTGAAAACTGATAGAACCACACATTATAACCATCCCAAATTAAGAACGCTTATCTTCCTATCTTAGTTTTAAATCTTAATAAATGTAAAATTTTTGCCTTTTTCATTAATTTTATTTGTTGCATTAAGGTAAATCGCTTATCTTTGCGTCTACGTTGGGAGAGAAAGGAAACTTTCAATCTTATACTATGAGTGTAAAAACAAATATACTTAACACCAATTATTGTTGAAACGAAATATTACAATAATATTATATTTAATTTAAAAGAGAGAGATTTTATGAAAAAAAGACTAACAATGTTTCTCGCCTGCCTATTCTTAAGTTTAGGAATAGCAATGGCGCAAACACAGATTAGCGGAACAGTCATTTCTTCGGAAGATGGACAACCCGTAATCGGTGCATCTGTTGTTGTGAATGGAACTAAAGAAGCTACGGCGACCGACATCGATGGTCGATTCACGATCAGTGCTTCGCCTGGTTCTAAAATCACAGTATCTTACATCGGTATGAAAACCGTAACTCTTGCTGCTCAAAACAACATGACCGTCACTTTGACTCCTGATGAAGCAACTATCGAAGAAGTTGTGGTAACAGGTTATGGTTCAGCAAAGAAAGTTGGTACTGTAGTCGGTTCGGTGTCTACTGTGCAAGCAGGTAAGATCAATAATGCTCCTTCAGCATCTGCGCTTGACGCTTTGCAGGGACAGGTAGCTGGTCTTTCAGTGCTTTCTTCATCGGGTGTGGCTGGTGATAACGGTGTTTCTACCACCTTGCACGGTGTAGGTTCTTTGGGTGCTGGTTCGGCTCCATTGTATATCGTTGATGGTATTCCTTCTTCAAGCCGTACTGTAATGGCGATGAACCCTAATGACATCAAATCTATTTCTGTATTGAAAGACGCATCTGCAACCTCTATCTATGGTTCTCGTGCTGCAAACGGTGTTATCTTCGTTACAACAAAGAGCGGTTCTTTCAATGCAAAAGCAACCATTACTTATCGTACACAATACGGTTGGTCAACATTGGCAAACACTGAATTGTTTGACAACATGATGAGCAGTCAACAATTGAAGAACTTCTGGATGGCTGCAGGTTATGAAACAGAAGCAAGCATCAAGGAAAATTATACAGATAAAGGCTATGATGCTGATACCAAGTGGTACAAGGTGATGCAACAATTCAACAACCCTCAAACTCAAAATGACATCTCTATTGAAGGTGGTTCTGAAAGAATCGCTTATATGGTGGGTGCTTCTCAGTTCCATCAAAGAGGTACAACGATTGGTAACTACTACAATCGTTACACTTTCCGTACCAACATTGATGCACGTCCTATTAAATGGGTGAGAATTGGTATGAATGTGAACCTCTCTTATGACCAACGCCGTACGAATGCTAACTTTGGTAGCTCTTCTGGCAACTCTACCTATTTGCAAGGTGGTCTTTCATACATGTTGAACCCATTGTATCCTTCTATTGATCCTGAAACAGGAAAATTATATGCTGAAAAATTCCCAAATGATATGACAAACCCTTATTATTTGATGGAAAAGAATCCAGCTGAAACGCAACGTTATGGTATGGTGGGTAGCACTTACTTTGAAATCACACCTATCCAAAACTTGAAGTGGACAACACGTGTAGGTGGTGATATGGCTGTTTATCGTGGCAATAGTGCTGAACTTCCTTCTTACATCAGTGCTTCTGGTCAAGGCTATCGTGGTAAGTCTTTCCAATTTGATTCTTCACTCACAATGACCAATACTTTGGAATACAAGTTCAGCCTCAATGATCAAAATCATTTCACTGTTTTGGCAGGTCATGAAGGTGTGATCAATAACTTTGATTCTTTCACTGCATCTTCACGTGGACAAAAAGATGACCGCATTATCACCCTTCAAAATGGTACACCAGATTCTCGCACGATGTCTGAAAGCATGGCAAGAAGTAAGTTCCTCTCTTTCTTCGGACGTGTTGACTACAATTTGCAAGACAAATACTTCTTCGATGCTTCTATCCGTAACGACGCTTCTTCACGCTTTGGTCGCAACAACCGCAATGCCACATTCTGGGCAGCTGGTGCGATGTGGAAACTCGGACGTGAAAAATTCATGAGAGAAGTGAAATGGGTGAACGATTTGAACGTGAAACTCAGCTATGGTACACAAGGTAATGCTGCCATCGGTGACTATGCTGCACTTGGTCTTATTAGTGAAGGTGTAAAATATAATGGTGGAACTACTTTCTACTATTCTGCAGTTGATAGTCCTGACCTTACATGGGAAGAGCAAAAACTTCTTACCTTGGGTGTGAGCGGTACAGTATTCAATCGTGTTGAATTCGATTTCCAATACTACAACCGTAAGACTTCTTCTATGTTGATGGCAGTGCCTTATGCTTACACTACAGGTTACACCAGCATCATGCAAAACGTGGGTGCAATGCAAAACACTGGTTTCGATGCGCGCATCCAAGTGAACATCCTTCGTGGAAGAGACTACTATTTGAACTTCAATACCACATTCAACTACAACAATGCGAAGATCACAGAACTCTTCCAAGGTCGTCAACGTTGGGAAATTGCCAACACTGGTGTAGCTTACGTAGTGGGTGATGCTATTTCTTATTACTATCCAATCTACGCAGGTGTAGACCCAACAGATGGTAAGCAAATGTGGTATTTGCCAGGTGAAAATGTAGACGTGAAGACTACAAAGGAAACAACAAAGGAATTCTCTGACGCCCTCGCTCAAAATACAGGTAAGAAACGTTACGCACCTGTAAATGGTGGTTTCGGTCTCTCTGCAGGATGGAAAGGTCTTAGCTTTGCAGCCGACTTTGCTTATGTCCTCGGTAAGTACATGATCAATAATGATGAATACTTCTATGCGAACCCAAACTCGTTCGCAGGCTTTAACCAAACTGCTGCAGTAGCAGACTTCTGGACTGCTGAAAATCCAAATGCGCTCTACCCAGATTGGAAATCAGGTGCTACGATGAGATTTGATACCCACCTTTTGCAAAACGCTTCTTTCTTGCGTCTGAAGAACTTGCAAATTGGTTATGATTTGCCAAAATCTTTGCTTGGCTTCCAAAACGTAGTAAAAGGTTTGAAATTTACCATTACTGCTCGCAACTTGCTCACCTTTACAAGCTATAAAGGTATGGACCCAGAAATCAATACGAACATATCTTTGGGTCAGGTAGGTAATACAAAGCAATTCTTGCTTGGTGCAGAAATTTCATTCTAATCATTTAAAAGTAAATATAAGATGAAAAAATATAATAAATATCTATTAATGCTGTGTGGAGCTGGATTGATGACACTTTCTTCATGCCACTTGGATGAAGAACCAGCAACAGCCTATTCTTATGATAGCCGTAAGCCGCTTATTACGTCAGTAACAGAATTGGAACATTTCACCAATGCTTTGCATGGTAACTTCCGTAGCACATTCTATGGTGTGATGAGCCAAGCAAGTGAAGTAATGTGTGATGCGTTCAATGCAAGTCGTGGTTTTGGTAATAACTATGGTGCTTTGCACGTAGGTGGTACTGAACTTACAGCTGAAAACGAAGAGGTTACTTCTTTTTGGGGATCTTATTATGGTGCTATTAAAGACTATAACCTCTACATTCAATATGCTGACACATTTGCTGTTCATAACCCTAATTATAAGGCGGATGTTGATCTTGGCTTAGGCTATGCTCACTTCTATCGTGCATATAGCTATTTGCAATTGGTACGCCACTTTGCAAAGGCTTACGATGCAAGCACAGCAGCAAAAGACCTCGGTGTTCCTGTTGTAACTGTTTACGACCAAAAAGCGCAACCTAAGCGTAACACCGTAAAAGAGGTTTATGCTCAAATTAAGAAAGACCTTGATTTTGCTGCTGCAAAGTTGGTAGCTGTAGAAGGTGCTGTTCGTAGCAAAGTACCAACAATTGATGCTGTAAATGCATTGTATGCACGTTATTATCTTGATATCAAGGATTATACCAATGCCGCTTCGTGTGCATCAAAAGTGATCAATTCAGCTGCAGGTTATGCATTGGCAGATGCTCCTGAGTCGATGTTGAAAGAATACAGAAACGATAACGGAACTGAACCTATTATGCAAATGGCAGGCGCTGTACTCGAAAATGGTGCTGGTACGAACACTCTCTATACGATGTGGCGTAATAATGCAAGTTGGGGTAAAGCTGGTTATACACCTAATGGTAACTTCTTCCAATCATACTACCTTCCTACAAAGAAATTGGTAGATGCTTATGGAAACAGTGACCTTCGTCGTGCAACATGGCTCACAATGGACTATATGACGTTCTTTAGTGGTAGCTATTACCGCATGCCAAACGTATTCTATACATTTGTGAAGTACTTCGGTAATATGGCATTGACCGCTGATGCAATCACACCTAATGCACGCCAACTCGTGAAGCCATTTATGATTGGTGAAATGTATCTCATCGCAGCAGAAGCAAACTGTCAACTTGGTAATACTACAGATGCAGAAACAGCACTGAACACATTGCAAGAGGCACGTGGTGCGAATGCAACTTCTGCAACTTTGGCAAACATCAAGAATGAATGGTTCAAAGAAACTGTGGGTGAAGGTTTGCGTATGTCATGCTTGAAGCGTTGGGGCGATGGATTTGCCGGACGTACACCTCAAGCCACCGCAAAAGCAATGGTTATGCCACAAGATTACTTCCTCAAGAAGTCTATGTCTGCAACTGATACACGTTGGGTATGGCCAATCCCTGCTTATGAAAGAAAAGTAAATCCTAACCTCGAACAGAATCCAGGTTACTAAGATTTTTCTTAATCGCATAATAAATAAAGGTGAACTTTCGGGTTCACCTTTATTTATTATAGCTATGAAAATGTTTCTTACCCCCCCCCAAAAAAAAAAAAAGCCGTTGGGAAGTTAAAAATAAAAGAAAATTATAGACGGTCTAATGATCGATTGGGGTTCAAGATTATTTTCTTTTTATTATATGTAGATGGAATGATAAGAATTTCATTGCTAAACGTTATTTTTATTATAAAAAAGTTGCAACAGAAAATGAAAATGTGTATCTTTGCCCTACCATAAGATAAATTCTTTTATTAATATATAAATTTCTTAATTATGAAAAAATCATTACTTGTTTTCGGAGCAGTGTTGCTCGGCGTATCAGCAAATGCGCAAAACTTTTTGACAGAATCATTGTTTTCTGCAAGCAAAGCACAAGCGTTAAGTGTTCAACAGACAAAGAATGTTGAAGTAAAAGATTTTTCTGCAATCAGAAAAGCTCCTAAGGTTAATCGTGCTGCAACTCAAAATTCAATTGCAGGTATTTATATTCTTGATGGAAAAGGCTATCAAAGCAATATTCACTCAACATCTGCTGACACGTTGGAAATGATTCAACCAACAACGCTTGAAGGTGAAACCTATAATTTTAAAATGACTTTCTGGGCTTATAAACAGCCTGCAACTGCTATAGGTAAATACGACGAAGCAGCTGGGACTATTGTCTTTCCTGCACAAAAAGTTGCAACAAATGATAAGGTTGGAGATGTTATTTTGAGTAGTATTGCTGTAGATGAAAATGACAAAGCAAGTATTTTGAAAGGTGTTTCTTTCAAGAAAGATGCTAATGGAAACTTTGAAATAGATGGCGCAGATGCTTGGTGTCTTTATTTCATAGAAAATGAGAAGGCACAGCTTTATAACTTTGGTTTTGAACCCAAATTGTATGCTTCAAATGCTGTAATTACAGGTTACCGCCCTACAACAGATTCAGATGTTGAACAAAGAGCTTATGTTACTGAAGATGGCAAAGAAGTTGGGGTATATAACTTCTATTTGAATTCTTATGTTTACTTTAGTTCAAAGGCTGATAAGAAGACATTGTCACTTCCTACAGGTCAGGTTATCTTCACTGTTGGAGCTGGAACACAACAAAAATATGGTATCGGTCCAAACATCTATCTTGGTGCAGCATCAATCAATAATGATAAGTTAGAGTTGGATGAAAATGCAAAGGAAATACCTGGAACTTTTGAAGAAAACAGCGTTGCACACTTCCCTGGTCTTATGGTTATCCGCACGACGGTTAGTACTATTGACCAACAAGCATTGATTCAATATGCAGCAGCTGATACACGCATCACTCGCACCGATAAAGCTTATACAGTAGGTATCACAAGCATTGCAAATGATGCAGCTGTGAAGAATGATGGTAAGTACTATAACCTCGCTGGTCAAGAAGTTACAAAAGACTATAAGGGTGTTGTTATCCAAAATGGTAAGAAATTCTTGAACAACAAGTAAGAAAAAATGATTGCGTAGTGATGTACGCAATAAAAGAGCTTCTAAAAATACATTCTGTATTTAAACGAAGTTGAATATATAAACAAGGAGCGAGGCAAGTTTCCGTAAAAGCAAATGGCTTATTAGGAAGTTTGTCTCGCTTTTCAAAATCAAAGGGGGAGGGGAGTTCTCTGTGATAGAGAGCAACTGAGAAACTAAACAGAGAAAGAAAACTAAACGTAGAATTATGAAGAGAACATTATTTGCTAAATTATTGATTCTTTTATTAGGACTTACTTCTACTACAAACTTTGTCTGTGCACAAGGGAATAGTATTGTTTTCACCTATAATAAAGCAGATGGGAAAATCATCAACTGGGGAACAGGGAAGCTGGAAACCTATGATGTGGCTATCTTCTTGAAAGATGCAGGACTTACAGGAAAGCAAGTTTTGGGTGTAGAAGTACCTTTCGTGTCGGCAAATGGCATCTCAAATGTGTCGGCATGGCTTTCTAAAAAACTTCAACTTGATGACAATCGCCTGAATGCGCCCGATATTGAAAGCGTAGAGGTGGTTCCTGCGGCAGGTTATGTGAGGGTGAATTTCAAGAATCCCTATACCATAACTGATGAAGGCGTGTACGTGGGATATAGTTTTACGGTGGATGATATAGAAGTAGATAATGCTGCGCAAAAACGTCCACTGCGTGCCTTTGCAACGAAAGAACCAGATGCCTTTTGGATACATACCACACAAACCAATCGTGTGTGGCAATCAAGAGCAGCATCGGTGGGTTATGCTCCATTGATGAAAGTCTTTGTGGGAGGTGCTGCGAAATATGCAGCAAGCCTTGTTTTGGGTAACGATATTGTTACAACGCTCAACAAAGTAAACAAGATTGGCTATACGCTTTGGAACCATGGTAGCGAAGGCGTGGCTTCATTTGAGTATGCGTTGAATGTAAACAATAAGACTTATAACGGCACTGTCACGCTTCCGCAATCTTTGATGGGTATTTACAACACCAGCACGACTGGTGAATTTACGATTCCTGAAATTGATCAAAGCGGTTCACATCTCCTTAGTGTGAATATCACGAAGATAAACGGTGCTGACAATGCAGAAAGTGCTTTTGCAGCAACAGCCCTTGTACATGCTTTGTCGAGTTTACCTGTTCATCGTCCGTTGCTTGAAGAATATACAGGGCTTTGGTGTGGCCATTGTCCACGTGGTTACGTTGGATTAGAAGAAATGAACAAACGTTTCCCCAATGAATTTATAGGTGTGTCTTATCATTATCGCGACCAAATGGCAGTGATAACCCCTAATGATTTCCCCTCAGTTGTGTCGGGCTATCCATCGGCTTTCTTGGAACGTTCTTTGGATGTTGATGCTTATTCTGGTTTACAAGGATCTGGATTTGGGCTTGATAAGATTTGGAAAGTAAAACGCGATGAACTTGCACCTGCCGATGTGCTCGCAACAGCGTTTTACACGGATGCAACGCAAACAAAAATCGATGTAAAAGCGTCGGTTACATTTCCATTTGTTCCTAAGAATGCCAATTACGCATTGAGTTTTATCCTCACTGCCGACTCGCTTTCGGATAAAACATGGAAGCAATCCAACTATCTTTCAGGCGATGCAAGCTACGCTTCCGACCCACTTTTGAAAGAGTTTTATGAAGGAAGTGCTTATGTTACAGGACTTATATTTAACGACGTCTTTGTGGGATGGTCGGGTAAAGCTGCCATTTCAGGTTCAATCGACAACGACAATATTCGTGCAAACGAAGCACAAACCTATAACTATGCGTTTGACCTCAATGCGTTGATAAAACCTGCGCTCATTCATCACAAAGAAAAGGTCAATGTTATTACGCTGCTCATTGACCGAAACACAAATGAGGTAGTCAATGCACACAAAACAAGGGTAACCGTTTTCAATGCAATCGAAAACGTGAATGTGCACCCAACCACTAAAAACGATAAAATCTACGACCTCTCTGGACGTCAGATAACATGCCCAACGAAGGGTATCTATATTATTAATGGTAAGAAATACGTTAAGTAACATTATTTACATTGCATTTTAACTTTATGGAAAGAAAATTACGACACTACGCTTTAGGCTTGACCGTCCTCACTGCGATGGCAGCCACAGCGCAGACATCAATTGTCTACAAACAGGATTTCGGTACACTTGAAGATTTTCAGAAACTCACAGTGATTGATGCAAACAGCGATGGCAACACTTTTAAGTGGGATGACTTCAATGCTGAAGCCATTTGTGATCGTGACAATCACAAAGGAGCAAACGATTGGCTCATTCTGCCAAAGCTTCAATTGGAAGCTGGAAAGAAATACACGCTTTCTTTCAATGCACACACGAGCTATGGTGAACCAGCAGAAACGTTCAAAGTATTCTATGGAAATGCAGCTACGGCAGAGGCTTTGACCACTGAAGTACTTGCCAATGGGTCAACAAAAGCCTATCCAACACCCGATGCTTTCAAAGTGGAATTTGAAGTTGCGACCACAGGCGAATACTATCTTGGTTTTCAGTACAACACGGCTGCAACACCAATGTCTAACAGTTTGAACATCGATGAAATCTTACTCACTGTGGCACAACAAGCTGCCAACGAAGATGTACCAATGCCTGTAACCGATGTGAAATTCACCTACGATTACAAGACAAAACAAACGAAACTCACATGGAAGGCGCCAACACAGACCGTAAAGGGAAATCCTATTGACCCTTCAACGCTTACGTATAGTTTACGTCGTGTGGGTGATAGCAATAACTTTATTAACGATTGGCAGGGTACAACTTATCGTGAAGTGCTCACTGTTGATCAATTGCCCGCTGGCAACTTGTTGTTTGGGCAAGCGTTGGCTCGCTATGTTGTTTTGGCAAACAACAGTGCAGGACAAAGCGAACGTGCTTATTCACGCTATTACGTCCTCGGAACACCCAACACGTTACCTTATGCAGAGTCGTTTGCCGAAGGAAGTATCAAGACTTTTTGGGGCGAAGAACACAACAAGCGTGGCAGATGGGCACCTATAGCAGCAAAAAATACTTTCGTGCAAGATAATGACCGCGGTCTCTACGGTTTTACGGGTGCTGGTGAGAACGAAACGAGCCTTGGTTTCTCTGGATTGATCAGTCTCAAGAATGCCACAAACCCTGTGCTTTTGTTCTACTATCGTTTTGTTACCGATACGAATGATACCTTGCAAGTTCAACTTTCAGCCAATGGCAGTGAGTTCAAAACATTGAAAGAGCTTGATGTGAAGAGCGAGAGTCTTGCTAATAAGTGGAACGAAGTGAAAATCTCTTTGAAAGACTATCTTGCCAGTGATTTCATTCAGCTTGCATTCTTGCAAAAAAGTGGTTTGTTCAACAGTGCTGTCTATATCGACAACATTCAAATCTATGATGAAAAAACTTCCGATTTGGCACTTTCACTCGAAAGACTACCGGCTTCTTTGCGTCCTTCAGAAACACGCAAGGTCGGTGTGAAAGTCATTAATTATGGGCTTCAAGCTGTGAAAGCAGCAGACTACACCGTCAGCCTTTATGCTAATGGAAAGGCTTTCTACACACAGCAAGGTGTTGACATAGCAAAAGGTGCGTCACAAGATTTGACGTTCGATGTAACTGTGCCTGTAACCATTGAAGCCGACAGCGTAAATGTCTATGCTGCGCTAACCTATACAGCCGACGAAGCAGCTGCAAACGATAGAACGGCTGCGAAACGAGTGCGCATCTATAAAAGTTCGTTCCCCGCTCCACAAGGTTTGACTGCCACGACAGATGGTGCAACAACCTTGCTCACATGGCAACAACCCGATGCACTTCGCACGAGCAGTACGCAAGTAACCGATGGCTTTGAAGATGCACCATCGTTCACCATCCATAACTTTGGCGATTGGCAGTTAGAAGACCGTTGTGGCTATAATCTCTATGGCATCGAAGGCTACGACTTCCCTAACGCACAACGTCCACAGGCTTTCACCGTTCTCGATCGTAATGCAGCCCAACCAGCACTTTCAAAGATGTGGACCGCCTACGAAGGCGAAAAAGCTTTGGCGTCGTTTGCTTCACTCTCGGGCGCAGTAGACCATTGGGCGATTTCTCCTTTGCTTGCTACCGAAGCGCAAACCATCTCGTTCTATGCGAAGGCAGCATCGAAGCAATATCGTGAGAAGTTTGAAGTGAGATATTCAACGACAAGTTCAGATGTTGAAGCCTTCACTACTATAGTGGGCGATGTAACCACACCTGCATCACAAAACACATGGGTGAAGTATGAATTCAACCTCCCACAAGGTACACGCTACTTTGCTATTCGTGGTATTTCAGAAGATGCGTGGGCACTTTTGGTGGACAATGTTACGTTTATCCCCGATACCTTGGGTCGTCAGGACGCCACACTCTTGGGCTACAACATCTATCGTGATGGCGAAAAGGTGAATGCGCAACCCGTAACCACCACTACTTATGCCGACAAGGCAACCGATGGCACACATGAATACGTCGTTACAGCCGTTTATGATGCAGGCGAATCGCTCATCTCTAATGCCGTATCAGCTGTTACGAATGGTATTACCGATTTGAACGTTACTACCAAAGAAGGCGAAGAACGTATCTATGACCTCTCTGGTCGCCGAGTAAAGGAAACCGTACGTGGTGTTTACATCATCAATGGTAAGAAGATCGTGAAATAATCTTTCATCTGTGCAGCATAGAGATGCTGTTCAAACTTTAATTTTTTCATTGGCTCGCAGCTTTCTATAGAAAGTTTGCGAGCTTTTTTGCAAAAGGTCTTAATCTTTTTTTTGTTGGTAGTATCCTAAGAAAATGTATAATTTATTTTGAAAGCATTAAACAAATTTTTATCTTTGCAATCAAAATTCTATTATTTGCTTATAAAAAGCGATGTGTGTCAGTCTGTAAAAAATGTGACGCACAGCAATCATTCAACCACTGTTAGGACAGATTAAAGATTACATATATTTTTTAAACCACAAATTTTTATGATGAAGAGAACTATTAGATTATTGATTTGTGCAACAATGGTGTTGGGAGGAATTGCCCCAACGATGGCACAACAACACTCGAGCGACCTCTCTACAAGAAAAGCAACGCAAAGCTCTCTTGCTCAGCAAGACGTATCTTTGCGTGAAGCAAACAATTTGTTTGATAGGTGGCAATCGCTAGGCGGAAAGAGTTTTGGTTTTGTCAATAAGAAGACCAGTGGAAAAGCGCATGTGCCATTGACACTTTTGGCAAAGAAAAACGGACAAATGAAGGTGGGCAGCACAGCTGGAGGTGCCGAAATTTGGGTGAACGTAACCTATGCACCTGGTATGACGGCTGCTGCCGACAGAAGTATCTCGAGCTTCCGCACCACCAATCCAACTGAACTCACACCGCTCATCAAGGGTAACTTCTTATTTTATAATGGTGTCGGATTGGTAGATGACATCATCTATGCAGGACACAATGCTCAAAACGATAAGGGCGAATACGTACCCACACTCTACACCATTGATACCGAAACGTGGCAATTGCTCTCAACAACAATTCTTCCCGATTACTCGCTGATGGCGTTTGAAACAGCAATGGGAAGCGATGGACGAATTTATGGTGCGTTCTATTCGCCCGATGGGAAAAGCAAAGAGATAGGGGTTGTAGACTATCCCACACGCTCAAGGTCAACCATCATGACCACCAAGAAAATCTATTGCGCATTGGGGATTACGAAAGAAAACGTGCTTTATGGTGTTGCCAGTGATGGAAATCTTTATCGCATAGACCCCACTACGGCTTCAGAGACACTCATAGGTGCAACAGGATTGACCATTGCAGATGCGAAAGGCAACATCTTCTTTCAAACGGGAGAAATCGACCAGTATGATAATACGTTCTATTGGTTGGGTACGGATGCAAAGAAACAAAGCACCTCGCTCTATAGCATCGACTTAGCAACAGGCGTAGCCAACGAACTTTATGAATTGGGACAATACACCTTCTCAAGTATGATCATTCAAAAGCCCGTTGCCAATGACAATGCACCTGCAATGGTAGAAAACCTTTCGGTGATGTTTGATGGGGCTAACACAAACGGTAGTGTTTCTTTCACTGCTCCTACCACTACGTTTGCAGGTAAACCGCTCAATGACAACTTGCTTTATCAAGTTTTCATCGACGAAGAAGTGGTAGCATCAGGCAACGTAACCACAGGTACGAATGCTGCCGTTGCCGTCTCAACAACCGAAGGCAAACACAAGTTTGATGTCATTGTGAGCAATGCCAATGGCATATCGCCTAAAGCATCAGTGAAGCAATGGGTGGGTTATGATGTACCAGAACCTGTTAGCAACATTGGCTTTGAACTCGACCAAAGTTCGGGTAGTGCCATTTTGTATTGGGACGGACCTGCAAAAGGCGTGAACAATGGCTATTTTGGTGGAATCACCTATGACATTTATCGCTTGGGCGGTGGTAAGGAAGTAAAGGTCGAGGAAAATTTTTCCGATACCTACTTTGAAGAAACGCTCCCCAAGACCGATGCACCTGTGAAATATAGCTATGGCATCGTGGCACGCAATGGGTCGCAACGCAGTGTGATGGCAACCAGCGAAGCCATTCAGTTAGGCGATGCCTACAAGGTGCCTTATCTTGAAAACTTTGAGTTCAAAGACAAGTTCGCTCTCTGGACAACCATAGATACCTACAACGACAAAGTTTCTTCTGATATTGGCGTGCGAGGTGCGTGGATTTATGATGTGAAAGAGAAAGCTGCATCTTACACGTTTGGCGACAAGAAAGCCGACGATTGGCTCATCTCTCCTTCCATAAAACTCGAAGAAGGAAAGACCTACACCATTGCTCTGAAAGCCAAAGCACGTGCTGGACAAACGCAAGTATATCCTGAACGCTTTGAAGTGTTCCTCGGAACAGATGCCGATCCCGAAACAATGTTCCTTGATGTCATTCCAGACACCGAACTGAACAAAGCAACCTACACCACTTTCGATAATCGAAACGTCAGCGTAACATCGACTGGTAAGTATCACATCGGTATCCACACCACCAGTACGAAAGACGGATGGACACTTTATGTAGACTCTGTTTCTGTGGAGTTGAATGCGGTAGCCGATGCACCAGCCGCTACAACAGACCTTGCTGCCGTTGCCGACCCGACGGGCGTTTTGAAAGCCAACATCAGTTTCAAAGCACCAACGAAGAATGGGGCAGGCGAAACACTTGTGCGCAACATCTCTAAAATCGACTTGCGCAGAGACAACAAGGTCATCACCACTTTCACAGATGTGCAACCAGGATCAACTGTGCAGTATGAAGACACCGACGTGGAATTGGGTAATCACACCTATGCTACTTATCCTTTCCTTGACAACAAACAAGGCGAGAAGAGCGAAGTGAGAACCTATGTGGGTGTGGATATTCCAGATCGTGCTCGCAACATCAAAGCAAAAGACAATGAAAACAGCATCATTCTTTCTTGGGACAAGGTTGGAACGGTGGGAGCGAATGGTGGACTCGTTGTACCAGAAAATGTTGACTATTTGGTTTGGAACACTGCAAGCTATAACGGATCGGTGATGCTCTATCAGGTGATTGACTCTATTCGCAATGGTAACATAGCCACCATACCATTCAATACCAATGAAGGTGCGCAGGGGTTGGCTTATTTAGCTGTGCAAACAAAGAACGTTGCTGGTGCGGGCGATGCTTATATGGAAGGCATTTTGGTGGGTGCTCCCTATGTTTTGCCTTTTAAAGAAACCCTGCCTAATGGTTCGCTGACCAATTATTGGGAGTTCAATGCAACGGGTTCGGCGGTTTCGATGCGTCTGTCGGCAGAAAGTACAGATGGCGATGGTTATGGCGTGGAAATCGTTTCAAACGATGCCGAAGAATATGGAGAACTTTATTCTGGTAAGATCGACCTTCGCAACGCAGTGCGTCCGATGCTTATTTTTGATGCCAGAACAACTGCAAAGGGCAACACGTTGGGTATTTATGTCATGAAACCTGATAACACAGAAACAATGGTAACCAGCATTCAGCTCGACGAGGCATTTCAAACCTATGCCGTTGATCTTTCAGCCTATAAGAATGAACGCTACATTCGTTTGGGATTGTTTGAGTCATTCAATGCAGCTGGAAAAATTGTATTCGATAATATTAATGTAATCAATGCGCTTCAACACGACTTAGACTTGAGCCAATTCTCACATCCAGAAATTATCGATGCAGGAAAAACGGCAGAAATTAAGTTTGTTGTGAAGAACTATGGTTTACAAGAGGCAGAGAACTATACTATTAAGGTGGCAGCGGGCGACCGTCTTTTGATGAACGAAGAAATCACTGAACCACTGACCTCGCTCAAAGAACGCAATTTCTCTGTTTCGTTCCCAACAACAATCTTTGATGAAGATGGTGAATATAGGCTGACAGCAGAAATTATCTATGCTGCCGATGAAAAGAAAGACAACAACAAGGCAGAAGGTTTCATCAATATTTTGGTTTCGCAAGTGGCTCCGCCACAAAATGTCAATGCAATGGCTGAAGGTGGCAAGGTAAGGCTGACGTGGCAAGCACCGCAAGAAACCACAGAAATCATCACACAAGATTTTGAGGACACCACCATCTTTGAACCTTTCTCTATTGGTGGTATCACGAAGACAAACCGCAATGGCAACTTCGGTGAATGGACACTCATTGATGGCGACGACCAACTGACGAGCTTCTGGGGGGCTGTGAGCTATCCAAATTCGGGCATTCGTCAGGCTTGGCAAGTTATCAATCCGAAGAAAGTGTTTGGCAACGATTTGGCAGACATCGACAGAGCTAACTCTGGCGAGCAATACCTCATTTCGTTCTGTCCTTCAACGGGTGCTGCCGACGACTGGCTCATCTCGCCAGAATTGCTCGGTGTTCCGCAAAACTTGCGTTTCAGCGTGAGATGTCTGTCAAAGTTATATGGCGATGAAACCTACGAGGTGCTTTATTCAACGACCAACAAAAATCGTGAAAGCTTCAAGAAAGTGGCAGGTCCAGAAGTTCCAACGATGAATTGGATTGAAAAATCTTACGAACTACCCGCAGGAACAAAGTATTTTGCCATCCGTCACACGGCAAAAGAGGCTTTCGGTTTGCTCATTGATGATGTGAAATACGCTGTGCGTGGTGGAGCGGTAGCGAAGTACAATATTTATGTTGATCAACAATTGGTGGCTACGCTCAATGCCGATGGTGAACTCGCCTACCTTGCAGCGTCGCTTGCCGATGGCGAGCACTTGTTCAGTGTTACTGCGGTTTATGCCAATGGCATAGAATCGATTCCAGTGTCTACCAAATTGATAGTGTCGGGCATTGATAGCATCACACTTGATTCCAATACGTTGGTAGATGTTTACACGCTTGATGGCAAATTGGTGCGTAAACAAACCAATACGCTCAAAGATTTGCGCGGTGTTTATGTCATCAATGGACAAAAGATCATCTTGAAATAAGCTAATATTCAGTATTTACCACATTCTAAAAGGATAACTTCCCTGTAGGAGGTTATCCTTTTTGTGGTGTTGACCGATTTGGGTTTAAGTCCTTTTGCAAGGCGTTAAAAAAATATTTTTACGTGAATGTTTATTTTTTTCTTTGAAAAATTTGGTCGTTTCAAAAAAACTATATACCTTTGCACTCGCTTAAGGGAATTAAGTAAAAATGCTTCAATAGCTCAGTTGGTTAGAGCACCTGACTGTTAATCAGGGGGTCGTTGGTTCAAGTCCATCTTGAAGCGCAAAGTGGAGATGCCTAAACATCTCCACTTTTTTTATATCCATATTTTGCACTCTGAATGCAACGTAACTATACAGCAATACAACTTCCTTGCAGACTTTCAGCATAGGAGCAGGTAAATTCCGCCTTGACGAAGGGTGCCTTTACGAGTGAATTATATTGCAAAAACCGAGTGTTTATTGC
>JALFSW010000015.1 GCA_022779305.1 Prevotella sp.
GCAATAAACACTCGGTTTTTGCAATATAATTCACTCGTAAAGGCACCCTTCGTCAAGGCGGAATTTACCTGCTCCTATGCTGAAAGTCTGCAAGGAAGTTGTATTGCTGTATAGTTACGCGTTCAGTGAACGATTATATAAATGCGTTTCTGCACAAAAAAACTTTCTGTATCGAAACACTATATGATGAGAATTTACGTTATCATCATTAGATATTAGGTGTTTAAGGTTAGCAGTAGGAACAGATGAGCTCATTGACTTTGCGCACCTACGAAAGTTAGAAAGATTAATTTAAAAAGGAAGTTTATGATTAAAAAAAACATTCAGCATTTGTTTTTTGCCCTTGTTGGTGTGGGCATTCTGTCATCGTGTATCGGTTCGTTTACGATGTTTAATAAGTTAGCAAAATGGAATAAAAACGCTACAGATGTGCCTATTCTTAATGAAATTCTTTTCCTCGTGATTTCGCCAGCCTATGCTTTTGCTGGACTTGCCGACCTCTTTGTATTAAACTCTATAGAGTTTTGGACGGGCGACAATCCTTTGGCAAAACATGTGGGCAAGACGAAAAACATCAAGGCTGATGACGGACTGATTTATGCTGTGAAATATCTCAAAGATGGATATGAAATTACGAAGCCCGACGGCAAGACATTTTATTTTACTTACCATAAGGATGAGAACGCATGGTATATGAATGTGGAAGGACAAGAAAGAAAACTTATTCATTTTAATGGTGATGGTAGTGTGAAGGCGTTCTTAAGCAATGGTTTGACCGTAGATGTAACTTTAGATAAAGCAGGGCTTTATGAACTTCGCCAAGCACAAGCAGGTATGAGCTATTTTATGGCAGCACGTTAAACGCTTTTTGATAGATTTCTGATTTAATAATCATCATGAAGTGGGCATTCAAAAGTAATTGTTGTGCATAAAGGCAGGTAGCATAAAGAAAAATGGTTTGCTACGTTTGATCATTTTGAATGCCCACTTATTGATATCATTTTTATGAGAACATAGCTTTTATTCGCATTTAATTTTTTAGCCCAAGCGGTCTAATGACCGATTTGGGTTAAAGAAATCCTTGCAAAGACGCTTATTATATAATAATTATAGCTTCAGTGCCAAATTATAGTTATAGTATTTTGTATTTCCAGTGATGTCTTCAAGAATTTCAATAGAGGGTGGGAGAGTGATGTTTTCGCCTGCGACAATTCCTTTTGTTTCAAGAATTTGCAACCCTTTGTAGGGTTCAATGTAGGTGTCAAGTTCAAAGAATTGCCCTTTCCATATAAAAGTTTCGCGCATCTTTCTGATAGTTTGTCGATAAGGGTCAGATTGGCGCAATAATGATTTATAGAGATTATTGTCTATCTGGCGTTCGGTTTCCACTTGCTCGTTGTTTTGTAAAGTTTTTTTTGTAGTCCTTACATTTACCGATATTCCATTGAGTGTGCGTCTCCGCAATCTCACTTCACTGCGTGGTTCTGCGGTGAGATAAGTTTGGATAATTTCGCTCTTGATAGCATTTGGAATTTCTTCCGTACATCGAACGATGTATTTTCGTTCCTCAACTGCAGGACGGGGAATTTCTAAAACATCGGAGATTTCTTGTATGACACGATCTAATTTTGTTTCAAATTTCTCATGATTATTGATTACTCGCAAGCGAGGATGATCTGACCATGCTTGAATTACTTTCTTGTCAAGTTCTCGTGCGAGTTCCAAACCTTCTGTTCGCTCTTTGTTCGTGCTTAGTGTATAGAATTGTTCTGCGCCATCTGCAGCACTAACAAGATGAAGTACAGCGTCGTAACGGGTTTTTAACGCCTCGTTATTTGTGCCTACCGAAGCAGTGATCTCCTGCCAGAGTTCGGGTTTCATATAGGCAGATATGTCCATCGTACCACGATCGCATATTGTGAGTACGGGTTGCTGAATAGTTTCTGCCATTCGTTGAAAGCTATCTTCCAGTGCAAGCTGCATTTCTAAAGTTGCTTTTTCACCTTCATAGAAAAATTGCTTGTTGTCTGTTAGATAATCCATTCCTGCTTGAAGAAAAATGGTGGGAACCTCGGGAATGATAAAAACTTTATAGCCTAACCCCGAGAAATGCTCCATTATCTTGACCAAGGCAGTTGTTTTTCCCGCACAAGGTCCACCCGTGAGTACAATTCTTTTCATCTATTTTATTTCTTGCGCTTTGTCATGACATAGGAACAGAAGTATTCCTGATCATTTTAGCAAAACGTTTAGTGTCAATAAAAAATCCCTCACACCTAAGTAAGATGAAAGGGATCATAGGTTGTATTAAAATAACAAAATGTTTATGCTTCTGCTGTTTCAGTTTCAGTCGCAGGTGCTTCTTCTGTTTGAGGAGCTTCAGCAACTTCTTCTTGAGTCTTAGGCTCTGGTTGGTTTTCTGCAACAACGATTACAGGCAATTTTGCCTCAACACCTTTGAAGAAGTGTACAATAGCTTCAAACGTACCAACACGTTTGATGTCGCGCATTGTGATGATCTTGCGATCAATTTCAATGCCTTTCTTTGCTAATTCTTCTGCAACAATAGCTGCATTTACAGAACCGTATGTTACGCCTGTAGCCGAAACTTTGGTTGTAATAACAAGCTCAATGCCTTCCAATTGTGCAGCACGTTTTTCTGCTTCAGCTTTCTTTGCTGCAATTTTAGCTGCTTGCTGACGAAGATTTTCTGCCAATTGTTTTTTTGCAGATTCTGATGCTATAACACCCTTACCTGTTGGTATCAAGTAGTTGCGACCATAGCCATTCTTTACGTTCACGATATCGTTCTTATAGCCAAGACCGATGATATCTTCTTTAAGTATTATTTCCATTCTTATAGCCTCCTTTTCTTATTTCATCAAATCGGTTACGTATGGAAGTAATGCTATCTGGCGTGCACGCTTAACTGCTTGTGCTACACGACGCTGATACTTCAATGATGTGCCAGTGATGCGGCGTGGAAGAATCTTACCTTGTTCATTCAAGAACTTTTTCAAGAATTCACCATCTTTGTAATCGATGTACTTAATACCGCTTTTCTTGAAACGGCAATACTTTTTCTTTTTCGTATCGATCGAAGGTGCGGTCAAGAAACGAATTTCTGTCTTTTTTTGCTCTGCCATAATTTAAGCCTCCTCCTTTTTAGATGCCCATTTTGCACGACGCTTTTCTGCATAAGCTGCAGAATATTTGTCTTGCTTAACGGTGATGAAACGAATTACTCTCTCGTCACGGCGAAAACCAGTTTCGAGTGTGTTAATTACTGATGGTTCTGCGTTGTATTCCAACATTGCGTAGAAGCCAGATGACTTCTTTTGAATGTTGTATGCCAACTTTTTCAAACCCCAAAGCTCTTCGTTCAAGATTTCTGCGCCATTATCAACGAGCAATTTCTTGAATTTAGCGACCGCTTCCTTCATCTGTTCATCAGATAAAACGGGAGTTAAAATGAAAACGGTTTCGTACTGATTCATACTGTTTTATAATTGTTTTAAATAAATGAAATGCACCTGCTTATGCAAAATGCGGTGCAAAATTACAACTTTCTTTCCGTACTACCAAATCTTTTTCTTACTTTTGCAGCTGTTATGAAGAAATATCTTAGCAACTTTGGGTTGATGTGTGTGGCAAGTGGTTTGTGTTGTTTTGCTGCGCATAAAGTACTTTCGTTCACTGGAAATGCGTTGCTCTTCGTGGGACTTTCTCTTGTTATTATTGGGACAGTTCTTTATGTAATAGGCATAAAAATAACAGACAAGCCTGAATCTTAAGTATCATGCTTATTTTAAATTTATGATATTCATTGATAGTTTTTTGAAAGTCTATTATGCTAACTTTCTGATATTTTTATCTTTAAAAATAAAAAAATAAGACCTGCTTGGGGAATAAGCAGGTCTTGTTTATGATGTGAATAGTGCTTTATCTTACCAAATTTGTGCACGTTGTTTCTTTGGAATGAAGAGTTTGTTGCCTTTCTTTATGTTGAATGCGGTGTACCACGCATCTATGTGTGGCAAGGCTGCATTCACACGTGCTTCGTTGGGTGAGTGTGGGTCGACGGTCATAATATATTCAAGATATTCTGGGCGTGTGTTGCTTGCCCATACGCGTGCCCAAGCAAGGAAGAAACGTTGCTCTGGCGTAAATCCGTCCATTACTTTTAATGGGTTCTTCTTCATGCTATTTTGGAGGGCACGGAAAGCAATGTTCAGTCCTCCATTGTCTCCGATATTCTCTCCGAGTGTTAGTTGTCCGTTCACTTTCTTACCAGGCAATGCTTCGTAGTTGCCGAAGTAATCCACCAAGACTTTTGTGCGTGCTTCGTAGTTTTTCTTGTCTTGTGCTGTCCACCAATCACGCTGGTTACCTGTTTTGTCGAATTGCGACCCTTGATCATCAAATCCATGGCTCATTTCGTGTCCTATCACTGCGCCAATACCACCATAGTTCATTGCATCATCGGCATTAGGGTCGAAGAAAGGAGGTTGCAAAATGGCAGCTGGGAAACAAATTTCGTTTGTCGTTGGGTTATAGTAGGCATTGATCGTTTGTGGTGTCATGCCCCATTCGCTCTTGTCCACGGGTTTGTTTACGTGGCGTGCAATATAATCTAACGTCATAAATTCACTGACATGTTGTAGGTTTTCATACAAAGAAAGGTTTTCATCGATTTCCAAACCGCTGTAATCTTTCCATTTGTCGGGATAACCGATCTTGATGATGAAGTTTTCGAGCTTGTCTTTGGCTTGTGCTTTGGTTTCGTTGCTCATCCATGTTGCCTCGTCAATGCGCTGTGCAAGGGCTTCTTGAAGGTTGTGAACAAGCTCGAGCATGCGTTTCTTGCTACTTTCTGGGAAATATTTTTCAACGTAGAGTTTGCCAATTGCTTCGCCAAACACCCCACTGACACCATCAACTGCACGTTTCCAACGTGGACGATCTTGTTGTGTACCATTGAGAACGCTATTGAGTTTGAATGATTCTGCACGGAATTCATCACTCAATTTGCTTGTTGCACCACTGATGATCTTTGCTTCTGCATAGGTTTTAAGGTCGTCTAACGATGTTTCGGCAAGTATTTTCTCTACTTCGTGTATAGGTTCAGGTTGCCCAACATCTACTAAATCGAACATAGGGAATCCATTTTGTAAGAAAACATTACCCCAATCGATACCTGGAAATTCGCTGACGAGCTGCGCATAAGTCATCTTGTGATAGTTCTTGTTGATGTCTCGTAAATCCACTTGGCTATAGCTGGCTTGTGCAATTCGCTTTTCGATGGCAAGCACTGTTTCCATTTTCTTTTGAGCGATGGTCTTGTCGTTGCCTACCATTTCAAAAAGACGTGTCAAGTAGTTTTTATACGCCTCACGAACACGGGTTGTTTGTGGGTCATCATTGAGATAATAATCGCGTGTGCCTAAGCCTAGACCACCTTGACCAATCGACACAATGTTCATATCAGCATTGCGCAAGTCGGCTCCGACACCTATTCCAAACATCATAGCCGATTCTCCGCAGCGATCTAATTGTGAAATAACGATTTGATATTCTCGTTTGTTTTTGATGGCTGCAATTTTGTCAAGCGTTGGTTTGAGTGGTTTCCATCCATCTTTGTTGAGACGTATGCTATCCATCATCAAATTATAAAGGCTTCCTAACTTTTGTCCGAGCGTTCCTTTTTGTTGTGGATTTTTGGCATATTCCAAAATTAGTTCTTGGATGCGTATTTGATTTTGTTCGTGGAGGTCGGTAAACGCTCCATTGCTTGGATGCTCTGCGTCAAGCGGATTGTTTTTCATCCATCCGCCTGCCGCATAACGGTAGAAATCTGTGCCTGGTTTTATGCTTAAATCCATGTTGGCTTTGTCAATGCCCGAAGAAAGATTTTGGGCATTGAGCGATACTACGGTGCAGAGCATAGCCGCAAATAGTGTTGTCTTTTTCATTTTTGTTTTGTTGTTAATATCTTATAGTATAGGTTATCTAAAGACACTTGCAACGATGCGCAGAAGCGTCTTTTGATAGTGAGTTTATAATTTTGCCAATTCTAAAACCTTGTCTACTGCGGCGTTAATACCATCTTGGTCTTTTCCTCCTGCCTGTGCATAGTGGGGTTGTCCGCCACCTCCACCTTTGATGAGCTTAGCCGCTTCACGTAGGAGCTGTCCTGCATTGAGTTGGTGTTGTGCAACCATATCGTCGCTGAGCATCAATGAAAGCAACGGACGTTCTTCATGAACAGATCCCACAATGCAAAGAAGATTTTCTGGAATGGATTCTCGCACTTTGAAGACAATATCTTTTGCCGATGCAGGATCAGTTTTGATAACCTCTTTCACGACCTTTACGCCATTAATAGTTTGTGCGCGTTCGATGAGCATTTTGGCAAAGCGACTCACGTTTTGTTGGCGGAAAGCCTCCATTTCTTTTTTCATTGTGTCATGTTCTTCCATATACTTGCCGATGACCGCTTTCAGATCTTTGGCATTGTTGAACATCGCTTTGAGGCTGCGCACAGTGTCTTCTAAGGCATATAAGGCTTCTTCACATTGTTTTCCTGTCATAGCCTCAATGCGACGAACGCCTGCCGCAACACTACTCTCGCTCACAATCTTAAAGAATCCTATTCTACCAGTACTCTCTGCGTGAATACCACCACAAAATTCGCAGCTTGGTCCGAAGCTGATGACGCGCACTCGGTCGCCATATTTTTCTCCAAAGAGTGCCACTGCACCCATTTTCTTTGCTTCTTCCAACGGAATTTCTCTGCATTCATTGCGTGGCAGATCTTCTCGTATCATACTATTAACGAGGCGTTCCACTTCTCTTAATTCTTCATCGGTAACTTTTTGGAAGTGTGAGAAGTCGAAACGCAGGGTGTCTGCACTTACAAAAGATCCTTTTTGTTCTGCGTGTTCGCCCAAAACTTGTTTCAGCGCATAGTCGAGTAGGTGGGTGGCGGTGTGGTTTGCTGCCGAAGCTGCACGCTTGTCAGTGTCTACACATGCCATAAATGGAGCTTCAACGTTTTTAGGCAGTTCTCTTACAAGGTGAATGTTTTGATTGTTTTCTCGTTTTGTATCAATGATGTTGATGGTTTCGTCTTCTGAAACGAGTACACCTTGATCGCCTACCTGACCACCCATTTCTCCGTAGAAAGGCGTATAATTGAGTACCAATTCATAAAAGCTATTTTTCTTTTGTGTTACTTTTCGGTAACGAAGAATTTGGCATTCGTATTCGGTGTAATCATAGCCCACAAATGTTTGTTCGCCTTCGTGCAAGACCACCCAGTCGCCATTTTCCACCACCGCAGCATTTCTTGCACGTGCTTTCTGTTGTTCCATTTCTTCATCGAACTTCTTTTGGTCTACTGTAAAGCCGTGTTCACGACAAATGAGTTCTGTGAGATCAAGCGGAAAACCATACGTATCAAACAGGCGAAATGCTTCTGTACCATCGAGTTGTGTCTTTCCTTGTTGTTTCATTTCCTCCATAGCGTTGTTGAGGAGGTTGATACCTTTCTCTAATGTGCGCAAAAACGATTCTTCTTCTTCTTTGATGACTCTCGTGATGAGTTCTCTTTGCGCTGGAAGTTCTGGATAGGCACCTCCCATTTCATGTATGAACGTATTGAGAAGTTTAAAGATGAAGGCTTCTTTTTGTGCAAGGAAAGTATAGGCATAGCGCACTGCCCTACGCAAGATGCGCCGAATAACGTAACCCGCTTTCGCATTGCTTGGTAGTTGTCCATCGGCGATGGAGAATGATACGGCACGCATATGATCGGCAATAACGCGCATAGCAATGTCAATTTTCTCTTGTTCGTTCATCGCACTGCCATTCGCTCCCGATGGTGTGGTGAAACCATATTTTTTGCCGCTTATTCGTTCTATTTCTTTGATGACAGGTTGGAAAATGTCGGTGTCATAGTTTGAACTCTTGCCTTGAAGCATACGCACAAGACGTTCAAACCCCATTCCCGTGTCAATGACATTCATCGCCAATGGTTCTAACTTTCCGTCTGATTTGCGATTAAACTGCATAAAGACAATGTTCCATATTTCAATCACCTGTGGGTTATCTTTGTTCACTAAATCTCTTCCCGGGATTGCAGCTTTTTCTTCAGCACTGCGTGAATCCACATGAATTTCTGAACATGGGCCACATGGTCCCGTGTCACCCATTTCCCAAAAGTTGTCGTGTTTGTTACCGTTAATAATATGGTCGGCTGGTAGGTGTTTTGTCCAAAACTTTGCAGCTTCGTCATCTCGGGGTATGTTGTCCTCAGCACTGCCCTCAAAGACCGTTACATACAAATCAGCGGGATTAAGTTTTAAAACGTCTACAAGGTATTCCCATGCGTAGTCTATGGCTTCTTCTTTGAAGTAATTGCCAAAACTCCAGTTGCCCAACATCTCAAACATTGTGTGATGATACGTGTCGTGTCCCACTTCTTCTAAGTCGTTGTGTTTTCCGCTCACACGCAAGCATTTCTGTGAGTCGGCACGGCGGCGTGGGTTAGGGTCTTTTGTTCCGAGAATAATGTCTTTCCACTGATTCATACCAGCGTTTGTAAACATCAGCGTAGGGTCGTCTTTGATCACCATCGGTGCCGATGGTACGATGACGTGACCTTTCGATTCAAAAAACTTTTTATAGGAATCGCGGATTTCGTTAGCTGTCATCATTTTATTTATGTCTTGTTGTTTTAAAAGTTTTTTCTGTTTTGTTTACGCACTTTTTGCCGTAGGAATGACGAAAACTTTCTTTCTTGTTTTGTTTATTGCTTGTTCCATTTAACAAAAAGGCTTAAAAGTATTGCAAAGATAATGACTTTTCTGTATTTTTGCAAATGAAATGTTATTTGATTAATTTACAGTTATGGCAGAAAATTCTCGCAAGCTCTATTATTCTATAAAAGAAGTGGCACAAACGATAGGTGTAACAGAAAGTTTGCTCCGCTACTGGGAGACCGAATTCCCTCATCTTCGTCCTAAAACCACGGGCAATCGTGTGCGCCAATACACAGAAAAAGACATTGAACAAATCAAGGTCATATATAATCTCGTGAAAGTTAGAGGCTTCAAAATTGCTGCTGCCAGAAAGTTTTTGCAGGCAAACCGCGATGGGGCAGATAGGAGTCAGCAAATATTAGAAACGCTCATGTCGGTTCGCGATCAACTGAAAGATCTCAAAAGGAAATTCGATACTTTGGTCTGATTAGATGTTTTTATGGTATATGAAAGTGCTAAAAAGCCAAAAGACCATAAAAATATATTTTAGAATTGGGTTTAAAGATGGTGAATACCATCCGTTTCATTCCCCAACTAATAAATCTGTTATATCAAAAATAAAAGTCTGAATGACTTTTTACATCATCAGACTTTCTTTGTTGGGATACTCGGACTCGAACCAAGAATGACAGGACCAGAATCTGTAGTGTTACCATTACACCATATCCCAATATATTTAATTCCCCCTTTTTCCTTTCTTATTCTTAGGATTTTCAATTGCAAAGGTAGTACATAAATCTTATAATTGCAAGGAAAAAGAAATATTTTTTTTGTGCAACTTGACGAATAGCTTCAAAACATAGGGTCAACGATGAAATTACCCAGCAAGTGCAAAGACAGTTATTACATGGCACACAACATAAACCAAGTTCTTTATCTATCACGCAATTCATGTGATTTCCTATTTGTTTAATTTGTATAAAATATTTCTCTATAAGATCCAACTATATTCGATTTATATACTTATTTTTGCTCTATCTTTGTAGGTAATTGTGAAAAAGTAAATAAAAATATTATGGACTTAAGGTGAAAAATGCTATATTTTTTTGTTGCTTTTTAGGTTTTTTCATATCTTTGCAATGATAATTATTTAATTAAAGTTTAAGCTTATGAAAAAACTATTTTTTGCTTTATTGACCGCATTTGCGTCAATTAGCCTAGCTAATGCTCAAGTGAAAGTAGAAGAACCTGAATTTGCAGACCAAATTCTTCTTCTCATTAGTGATTCTGAAGGAGTGCTTTTGTCTCGTGAGAATGCAACTGTTAAAACTAAGGCTGGTGCCAGTTTGTACCTTGTTGGTATAGGAAAAGTAAAATCACGCCTTACTGTGTATGGAAAAACTTCGCCAAGTAAGGCTAAAGGAGGTTCCACTACTCGCCTTATCGTGAAAGCTAAAGATAATGTAACAGATCCAAACTCTTTTATCAACATCTTGAAGTTTGAGGTTCATGGCAAGGAACGTCGTTATCAACTAGCAGAATCTGGAACCTTGTCAAAGACAGAACAAAACAGCCTTTCTAATGTAGAATACAATGCAAAAAAATATGGAAATAGCTCATATTATATAGTGATGAATGATCTTGCACCTGGTGAGTATGGAATTATTATTGGTGACCCAAACAGTCAAAATGAGAAGAATTCATTCAAGGTTTCCACTTTTACGGTAGAGTAAATATCTTATAGCTTACTAAAGATATCTTCATTTAGAAAACTATACACCAAGCACAGTCTCCATTTCGTCGATATATTTAAAGATGGTGGCTGTGTTTCATTTTTCACCTTCCTTATTCCTCATCTTTTTATACTTTACTATATGGTAGGAATATTCCTTTACCCGTTGATTGAATTAAGGCATATATTACTTGTTCGATAGGTTTATCCCAAATCGGTCATTGAGAAAACACTTTCATTTTTTCTCAGCATTCTCTAATGATAGAATTGAAGATTATACTTTTTGGGGGAGGCATTATAGAAGCCTATTTAACAAAAATCCCCAACACGAGCATTGGCATAAAACCTATGCGTAGTGTTGGGGCAATCACCATGAAAAAAAACTACTTAATAATAACCTTTCTATTATTGATGAGATAAACTCCTTTTTTAAGTCCTACCAAGTTCGTTGTGTTTTTACGAATTAATTGTCCATCGATTGTATAGATGGTGTAGGTTTTTAAATCATCACTTTGAACTTCGTCAATGCCTGTTACATTCTTGAAGATATACATCAGCCCATTTGTAAACTCGAATTCATAATTCTCAGCACTACCTCCAGAAACTACTAAGGCATAAGAACCTTCTGGTGAGTCTTTTGTTGCCGTTGTTGTAACGATTGGTTTTTCGGTAAGTACGCTTTCGTCTTCACCATTTTTAAATCCCTCATAAACGAGTTCAAAAGTTGGATTTTCTTCGCCAACATTTCGCGAAGCTGGTTTCACGGTTACTTTGAGCAATGCGGGACGAACTATCAGTTCACCGTTTTCACTTTTGAAGATTTCACCCTTAATCGTTCCGCGTTCCACCTTTACAGCATATGTTCCCACCTTAGATGCGGGCGTTGCATCGCAAGTGATGACAGGCGTTCCATTGGGAAAATCGCCTTCTATTTGATAACCCAATTTTGGATTTTCGTCGCCATATTCTTTGATCGTGTTGCGGGCTTTGATGAAAGTTCCAAATTCAATGATATTATTATAGGCTTCACCTTCTGAAACGCCTTTGAAATCAGACCAGAACGATGCGTTAAGATAGTTCTGCCGACTGCGAATAGGCACATAGAGTTTACAGTAGGTTGTGCCGACATCTTGCATTGCATATTGCCCAACAAGCATAGGAGGAATTTCTGCATAACTGCGTATAGAGGTCATTGAGTAGCAGCCATAAAATCCGTAGTTTTCAATGCGCTTCAGCGTAGATGGAATAACCAATCCGCTCATACGTATGCAACCTGCAGCGGCGTCTTTCATCACTTGCTCCACACCTTCTCTTATTCTGAGTGTAGTTACCTTTGAAGGTAGAACGGAAATGAGTTTTTTCCCGTCTTTTGAATAGAATGCGCCATCTTCAAACTCATATTCTTTGTCATCCGCATTGGTTACTTCAGCCTCATCAAGTGCCGTACAGAGAGCCAATGCACCTATTCCCATGCGCTTCATTGATTTAGGAAGAACTATCTTGTTGAGTATTCGGCAATTATAGAAAATGCGTGCTGGAAACTCATCATTAACTGTTTCGTAAGTGAAACCAGCATCACTGGCATCGATATACTGACCTCCGCCCGAAACGATAGAAGCATCACTCAAGTCAAGATGGGTAAGCGAACCACGCGTTGGCTTCATCACATCACGCCCCACCATATAACGCAGAAGTTTAAAGTCGGCACCATTGAGCGGACCATTGATCTTTAAAGAATAAACACGATCGCGTTTGTCGGCGGGTAGTTTTTGTGCCAATGTGCCAGGCTCGGTAACTGTTACTTCATCGGCAATGGCATCTGTGAGGCTTGGATTATCGAGTTTCACGGCAGCTTTTGGATTGATACCCACAATCATATCTTGTGCGATGTCGAACTGATAGGCTTTTGTCTTGAGAATAGAAACATCATAATAACCATTCTCATCACCATTCCATCCCCAATTCACATAGACTTTACCATCTTCTTGATAGCCCGACAAGACAAAGGCGTGTCCTCCCATTGACTTGTCTACTGCTCCGTAAAGCACAGGACGACCAGAGCTTAGCTCATGGAAAATCTCTTCCATCCAAACAGAATCCCTATTGTCATAGTATTTTCGGTCAAGATGACGAGCAGTTTTGATACCGAAATAGGTGCGAAGTCCATAGGCGGCTTCGTTTGTGTAAGCACCACTGCCTTGTGCAGAATACTGCATGTCACTTGCCACACCACAATGCATCATTATCGTTGCTACTGCATCAGCCTCCTCTTCGGTGTAATCTGTGATACCAGAGAGGGCGTTGAAAGTGTAGCGTTTTTTCATCTTGTCCCATTGGTAAGTAGTATCGCCAAATTTTGCAGTTACAGGTGTACCTTTGGGGTTATGATAAGGAAAATAAATAGTGCGTTCGCCGTAGCCCTTTGCAGGATATTTATAGGTGTAGAGGATTTGTGCCATGGCTGTTGCAACGCATCCCGTCATGGCACGTCCATCTCCATCAATAGGGCAATAATTGTTGAAAGGTGTTTCTTGTCCCCATTCTGCTGCCACCATATTGGCTACGCTGGCTGGAAACTTCTTTGTGTCTGGGGCAATGGGTGCATACGCTTTTCCGCTTGCGATGATTTCTTGTGCAACAGCATTGACCGCTTTCAACCACCACTGGAAACCTGGATTGCGACCTTCTGAGTAGGTAGCCGAAGACGATCCCAACACTGCAGGGAGCAAATCATCCGAAGAAACCACGGCAAAGCCACCTTCTTTATAACCGAAAATGGTAACATTGGTTTCTCTTTTCAGTTCAATGATTTTATCTGCGCCTTTTGCCAAACGTTTATTACCCATTCGCTGTGTAAGCGATTGTTTTGCAATGGCTTGCATTTCTGCTTTCGTGCGTGGTTTCGCATGCAACGCAAGGGTTACAAAAATGCCACATATTATTAATAGCGATGTTCTTTTATTCTTGTACATAATCTTATAATTTCATTTAACCCAAATCGGTCATTAGACCGCTTGCGTTTTCTTTTTATCTTATTTCTTTACTTCCCAACGGCTTGCATCCGTTTGGTC
>JALFSW010000062.1 GCA_022779305.1 Prevotella sp.
TATGTCCGTAACTTGCTCTTTCATAGGTATAAAGGTACAAAAAATATCTCAAATACGCAAGAAAACAAGCGATTTATGATAGCCTTTTATAAGATTTTTGAAGAGAAAGTATTGACTGGTCACTACCGCTGAATAGTTACAATCGCTTACCTAATGCGTCTCCCAATCATTGAATCTTGTGTTCGATGATTGGGAGTTTTTTTTGCTTATTTCGTTTTCTTGGGAAAAATGCTGTTTTTTCTTACGAAAGTTGTCGATTCTCCTTTGCCAAACACTCTGGACATACACCTTTATAATATAGCTGAGCGTCTTCCACCTTGAAACCTTTCATTGCACCAGCGAGGTCGATGGGTGGTTGGATTTGGTGGAAATCATAGATTTTTCCGCAGTTTTTGCAGCTGAAGTGTGCGTGGGGCTGTGTGTCGCCATCGTAGCAAACGCGGTGTTCGTCGATGGTGATCATCAGTGCTGCTCCTTTTTCAGAGAACATTCGCAGGGTGTTGTAGATCGTGGTTCGACTGACTGTTGGGATGCGTTTTTTGAGATTCACGAAGATTTCGTCAATCGTTGGATGGGTGTGGTGTGTAAGTAGATAGCGCATGATTTCGATGCGTTGGATGGATGGTCGGATACCGCATTCGAGTAGTTTTTTATAAGCTGGATCTATGTTCATTGTTTTTAATTCTATTGTTGAGTGACAACTGTGTAAATATTTTTCCGCAAAATTAGGAAATAATCTTTTAAGCGCCAAATCTTTATTGAATAAATTACAAATATTGAATGCTAATGTTTTTTTATATGGTAGAAATGAAAAAACTGCGCCAAAGTCCAAATAGGATTCTGTCGCAGTTTTAATAAACAAAATGATTTATGGTAAAGGAGGAGAATTATTCCTCTACTACTTCAAAATCGTCTTTTCCAACACCGCAAAGTGGGCAAACCCAATCATCTGGAATATCTTCAAAAGCTGTACCAGGAGCGATGCCACCATCAGGATCGCCTATTTCTGGGTCATAGACATATCCACAAGTTACGCATTCATATTTTTTCATAATGAGATTGTATTATTTATATGATTAAATCTATATTCGCTGCAAAGATAAGCGTTATTTGTAGAAATTACAAATTTTGAACGTTAATTTTTGCAAACCCTTTCTTTTGTTTTGCTATCTCTGTTTTGCAAAATGAGGATTTATCGCTATCTTGTTCCAATTTATTTCTTATCCCAATTTGGTCTCTAATGACCGAATTGGGTTAAACCAAGTATTGGTTAGAGATACTTTCGTTGTTCACCACACGCTGAATGGTTTCTGCAAACATCTCTGCCACAGAGATTTGTTTCACTTTTGAACAGCGGTCTGTGTAGGGGATGGAGTCGGTGAAAACGATTTCTTCGAGCGATGATGCTTCCACACGTTCGGTGGCAGGACCACTCATGACGCAGTGGGATGCACAGGCGCGCACGCTCTTTGCGCCGGCTGCTTTCATTATATCGGCTGCCTTGGCGATCGTACCTGCCGTATCAACCATATCATCGATGATGACCACGTTCTTGTCTTTCACATCACCAATGATTTGCATTGTTGCCACTTCGTTGGCACGTGCACGGGTTTTGTTGCAAAGCACGAGCGGACAACCTAAATATTTGGCGTAGGTGTTGGCACGTTTCGAGCCGCCCACATCGGGACTGGCGATGACCATATCTTCGAGTTTGAGCCCTTGCAGATAGGGAAGGATGACGCCACTGGCATAGAGGTGATCCACGGGTACATCGAAGAAGCCTTGTATCTGGTCGGCGTGGAGATCCATGGTGATAAGGCGGTCGATGCCAGCCACGCTCAAAAGGTCGGCGATGAGTTTCGCGCCGATGCTCACACGGGGTTTGTCTTTTCTGTCTTGGCGTGCCCATCCGAAGTAGGGAATCACGGCGATGATGTTGCGGGCAGAGGCGCGTTTGGCTGCATCGATCATCAGGAGTAATTCCATCAGGTTGTCGGAGTTGGGGAAGGTGCTTTGCACGAGATAGACGTCTTTCCCACGAATGCTCTGTTCGTAGGAAACCACAAACTCGCCATCAGAGAAGCGGGTCATTACCAGATTGCCCAGCGGACAACCTAAACTTGCACAAATCTTTTCTGCGAGGTATCTCGTTTTCGTTCCGGAGAATACCAAAAAAGAATTATCTTCGCTCATTTTTCTTTTATATTTTTAATTTAAGTTCTTTCAATGTCATGCCAGCGTTTTCCTCCCTTGATAGGAGATTTTAGGGTGATGAGGCTGCACGAGGATTTTCTATGGGTTTTATTAGGAATTGATATTTTTTTTCTTCCAATTAGCTTTCAAAAACCAGGATAGTCCTCCCTAATTAGATAGCCCTCCCTAATTAGAAGGCTCCTCGCCTCCAAAAATAGCCCGTTTCCCCAATTAGCCTCCTTTCTAGTTAGCTCCCCAAAATCAGATAGCCCCCCGGTCTTTTAATTGGTTGTTTCGAAGGGGGGAGAAGTTTAATCGCTTGCTTTGAGGAGGTTGCGAAAGTGTCGAATGAGCTGGCGGAAGTCTTGTGCGTGTTGTATGTCGAACTTGCGCCACAAGTCATCACCAACAACCATTCCACCAAATCCCAATTCTTTCACCATTGCCACATCGCCCAATCCCAATTGCCCCATTGCGTAGACATTTCGCTGAAGCAAACCTTGGCGTTTGGCTTCCCAAAGTTCTTCGCCAATGAGTGATGTGTGTGGTCGGCTTTCACCCTCTTCACCCTCCTTGCCTTGAAGATTACCCAAAAACACGTAATCAGCCGTTTTGCGCACGGCCTTTAGGCGCATAATATTTGTACAAGTGCGACCGATGCGTCCTTTGTAGCCCTGTGGCGGTTGCGCATCGAGCGATGACAGATGGATGCCAGCCAATCGGTAGTCGTCCCTGAGTTGGAAATCGTGATGAAGCGTGATGTGTCGGTGATATTTTTCGGGAATTAGTTGTAAGAGGCGTTTCATATACTGCGATGAAGTATCGGTCTTCGAGATATGTAGGTTTTCAAGCCCTTCCTCAAAGAGTGTTGTCAGGATTTTGTCTTCTTCCACAAAGAATGTGGATGGTGTCATGACGACCAACTTCATAGTTGCATGTTAGATTTTCGATGCAAAGGTAGCTAATTTTTGTGAACTCGCAAAATTTTATTTTGGAGATTTTTATCGCCTGATTTATATACTTAAGCCCTAACGGTCTAATGCCCAATTTGGGCTAAAACACGCTATTTTTCAACTTGACATATTCGGTGAATGCCCAATCACTCACGGTTGCGTAAGTCATGGCGAGCTCTGCCATGAGGTTAAAACCGATGACAACGATGAGCATAAAAGCGATTGAAAAACCGAAAAACACCCACAAATCGCCATGCTTGTGGCGGGCTTGAAAAGCTGCAATGCGGTCGGCAAACGATAGTTTGGCAGCAGATTGTTTTTCCGCTTCACCCTCCTGCGGTGGGTCGAAAGTAGCGTGATGTGCTGATTGTCCCTCGTTCATCACAACTTCTGGTGCGTCTTCGATGATGCGCACCGCTACTTCTGGAAGTTGCATCACCTGTGCATAATTGCTGTCGGTCTCGAAAATAGGTACTACGGAACGTGCTTTTGTGCGCCGCACATCACCATCGTTCAACCTACACGTTACCACCGCTCCACAATGCGGACAGCGACATTTCACAAGCCCTGCCTCCTCCGTATCCACGGAGAACAGATTGCCGCATTGATTACATTTGATTTTGAACGTCATAAGCCTCTTAGTCCATTCGTGATTTATAATCTTCGTAGTCGTATTCTCGCAAGACTTCCACTTCGTTATCCGTCCTTAGCAACGCAATCGAAGGATGCGAAATTCCGTTAAACATGTTGGTTTTCACTGTCGTATAGTGCAGCATATCTTCAAAGATGATGTTCTCACCAATCGCCAGCTCGTGATCGAATTGCCAATAGCCCATCCAGTCGCCACTTAAACAACTGTTGCCTCCCAAACGATAAACCCGCTCGCCATGCTGTTCGCCCTCGTTCGTGCAGACAGCTCCCCGCACTTGTGGCTGATAAGGCATTTCCAAACAATCGGGCATGTGTGCCGTGAAACTCACATTGAGGATAGCGGTTTTGATGGCGTGATCTTCCACAATGTCCACCACCTGTGCCACCAGTGCCCCCGTTTGCCATGCAAAGGCACTTCCCGGTTCCATGATGATGTGCAGGTGTGGATAACGCGCCTTGAAGTCGGTCAATAACCGAATGAGACGTTCCACATCATAATCGGCACGTGTCATGAGATGTCCACCCCCAAAGTTCACCCACTTCACCTGCGCAAACCACTTTCCGAATTTCTCTTCGATATGTGTCAGCGTGCGTTCAAAAACATCGCTCCCACTCTCACAATGGCAATGAAAATGAAACCCATCAATGCCATTGGGCAACGCTTCTGGTAGTTTGTCGGCAGCCACACCAAATCGTGTGCCGGGCGCACAAGGATTATATAATAAGGTGTCCACCTCTGAATATTCAGGGTTCAGCCGCAAACCGAAACTGATTGCTGGGTTCTGCGCCTTCGCCCGTGTAGCGTAGCGTTCAAACTGCCCCAGCGAGTTAAACACCAAATGTGATGAACAGCGTGCAATTTCGTCTATCTCGTAGTCCGTATAGGCAGGCGAAAAAGTATGGGTTGGTGCGCCGAAGGCTTCAAATCCGAGGCGAGCTTCGGCAAGCGATGATGCAGTTGTGGAATGGATGTATTCCCGAAAAATGGGGAACGTTTTCCAAAGCGCATACGCCTTGAAAGCGAGAATAATCTCCACACCTGCCCGTTCTGCCACGCTCGCAACTAAGGCGAGATTGCGCCTCAAGTGAGCCTCTTCAAGGATGTAAGTGGGGCGTAGAATGTTTGCGAAATCTGTAGGGTTTGTTTTCATTATGAGTTTCTGTCTCTTGCCGTGGAAAATTATGTATTTTGCACAGCGTGGAGTTTGTTTTCATTATGGGTTTCTGTCTCTTGCCGTGGGCAATTGTTTTGCCTGCGGCTTTTTTGTACCCGTTTCCTTCGGGCATTGCTTATGCGTTTGCAAAGTTATGAAAAACTTTCTGTTTTTGGTTATTTTCTCTGCCATTTTCATAGTTTTCCCTAGTCCTCCTAGGTTTCCCCTAGGTTTTCCTAGTCTTCCTAGTCTTCCTAGCCTCCCTAGTCTTCCTAGCCTCCCTAGGTCTTCCTAGGTCTCCCTAGGTTTCCCTAGTCTCCCTTCTTATTTTTAATTTAACATTATTTAATACGGGGGGGGGGTAAATATCCCTTCATAAATTTGTACCTTTGTAGCCAATTATGAAGCCCAATTCGGTCATTAGAGACAAAAAGTGCTATATAGTAGCTGATTTTTCAAATTTTCATTTGATGAACTTAAGTTTTTCTGGAAGATACGAAAGAAATTTCTGTAACCAACTACTAAGCTTGCTTTAAAGTAATATAGGCAAAAATTTTAATTTTAAATAAATAGAATGAATAAACAAAATGTAAAACGGCTTTATGAAAAGCCAACGATGATTTGCGTCTATGTGGAATCTCATGGATTGCTGGAAGGTTTATCAATGGGTATGAGCGACGACAGTATTGAAGGTGGCGGTGATGCAAAAGGTATCGAGTTAGGCTCCGAAACGGATAGTGATTTCAACAATCGGTGGAGCTCAAGTTGGGAAGATTGAAATTGAAGTTTAGAAATTTAGATTTTTTATAAAGTAAAATGAAAAAAAGAAATCAAAGAAACATCGCTTTGCGTTGCTTCACTGCCCTTGTGTTGTTTTTGGGCGTTTCGATAGCTGCTGTTGCGCAAGACATAGCTTATATTACAAAAAATGTAGATGGTGTTACCGGTGCACAATATTGCATCGAATACAAGAAAGTCAGTAGTTCGGGTGAATGGTATGCGAATGCTATTTATACAAAGGGATTGACGAATGCTGCAAATGCTGCAGCCATTACTTTCTCTATTGATGGCGGACCTAATCAAACACTTTATGCCGATAAATTTAGCACTTCGGGAACTACCTATTCAGCGAATGTAACGCAGCTTAGCGATCCTAATGCAACACTTAAAGAGAAAATTACTATTGCTAGTAATGGTACACTTAGCAATATGCTAGAAAAGTATCCAGATAGTAATTTTCCAATTTTCCTTGGGGAGAGTTCAAGCACACGATTACAACGTCCTTACAATGTGGAAATGAAAGGTGGGTTTACAACGATTAATCAATCAGCATTTCATAAAGATTATTATTTGCGAAAATTTATTGTAGCTGATGGTTCTAGCAATATTGCTCTAAACACCATTAAGGGGGGTGCTTTTGCACATTCAACAGTGACAGAATTTCGTCATGCAGCTGATCAATTTTCTGGCAAAAGTTATTTTCCCTCTGCGATAAGAAAGATTGAAAATGCTGCTTTCTACAGCTCAGGCTTGACAGGTGAGCTCAATCTGCCCAGTGCTTGTGCAATTGTTGAGGATGGTGCATTCAACAAAACTAATTTGACCAAGGTGATTGTCAGAGATGAAGGCGGAAGATATATGGTCATAGGAAAACAAAGTTTTTCGAATAGTCCCAAATTAGAAACAGTAGAATTGTCTGCCAAAGAAATTGGTGATTACGCATTCTCTAATGTTGGTATTAAACACGTGAAGCTCAGGGAAGGGGTGGAAAAAATTGGGAATTATGCATTCTTTAATATGAATTCCGAAGATGATATGACGCTTCCTTCAACCTTGAGGGTAATAGGAAATGAGCCTTTTAGTAAGGATAAAAGACTTGATGTTCCCGGTTGGATTTTCTACAATGAACTTAAATTGCCAGAGGGGCTTGAAGAAATAGGTATATTTGCTTTTGCAGGTATGCGTTCCATACAAGAAAAGTTGATCATCCCTGATGCTGTAAAAAAAATAGGTGGCTATGCTTTTATGAATGCACCTATCAAACACCTTGAAATAGGTAGTGGTGTCGAGGAGTTTAGTCACGTAGCTTTTGATAATTGTGCATTCTTGGAAACCGTGACTTTTAAAGCCAACACTGTTTTGAAAAGTGGTTTCCGTGTTTTTCGAAATTGCAACAGCCTGCGTTATGTGAGAATGGATGCAGTGGAAAGCACTGAATTCTTGAATCAATTTGCAACGAAAACAATCAATAAGAACGCTGATAAAGAAACATTTTTCGCTTATTTGAACCCCTATACCATCGTTTATCTGCCTAAGAATTTCACGGATATGACCAAGTTGGGTTCAGGCGTCAATGATGTGAACTTCGTCTTCTATAATAACGGTAACTACACTGCGCCTAAATTTGTGGTTTACGACAATCACGCAAATTATCGCACTTATAATTATAAGGTACAGTTCCCTGAAGCAGGTCAAAAAATGCGTGTGAGTCCAAGAACAGGTGCTCAATATGCAAGTCTTGTAGATAGCCCAGTGTTGCCGCTCCGTGGTTGCGATTATGAGATTCCTGTAACTTTCACTGCACAAAAGGCATCTTATAACCGTACGTTTAGCAATCCTTCACAATTCTACACCGTCAGCTTGCCTTATAGCCCTTCATGGACACAGGAAACAATGAGCAAGATTAAGCCTTTCAAAATGGCGCATAATCTTTATGAAGCAAATGGTACAACACAACGTGCTTATTACTTCTACTCGATTGATGACACATATTTCCGCAGCGGAAAAGGCAAAGATAAGCTCACAGATTCGGAAAAGAAATATTGCCTAACGCCTTATCATGGTTATCTTGTGAAATTCTATGACAATGCAGGAGCTGCCTCTCTTTTCGATGGAACAAATGTGAAAGTTTATGCGAACACTGAAGCACCAAACGAAAATGGTTCAACCATCAATGAAAAAGGTGACTGGGGCTTGATTGGCACAACGATGAATATCTATAATGCCAAAGCAACAACAGATGTTGTTTACTATTCGCTCAAAGGTTCAACCAAGACATGGCACAAGATGAATGCAGGCAATGAGAAGGTGTTCCTCGCATCGTTCCGTGCCGCAGTGAAGAGCCTCTCTTCAGCTGCCGTATCTGGTGCCGCACCTTTCATAGCATTCTTCATGGAAGAAGGCTCAACACCAACGGGCATCCAACAAGTTGAACAGAAGCTCAAAGAGGGTAAGACCAACATCTATACGCTCGATGGTCGCTTTGTGGGTACAGACAGCACAGTGCTTCCACAAGGTATTTACATCGTGAATGGAAAGAAATTCTATAAGATGTAAGATTTTTCTAGGTTTGCCTAGGGGATCCTAGGGTTTCCTAGGTTCTCCTAGTCTGCCTAGGGCTTTCTAGGTTTTCCTAGTCTTCCTAGGTTTTCCTAGTCTGCCTAGGGTTTTCTAGGGCTTCCTAGTCTGCCTAGGTGTTCAAATCTTTGTTCCCCACAACAGTGTGTTTGCGCTGTTGTGGGGAATTTTTGTTGGAGGAGATTTTAAAAACCCGTTAGGAGAGATAAAAAAAATGGTGGTAAAGCCTCTCTTGTTTGATAGATTTTTAGTAATTTTGCACCACTTTTTCCCTTTCCTCTGTGGAGGGCTTTTGAGGCTTTCCGTTTTGAATCATGGGAGAACTTGGAGTGCCTAGGAAGTCCTAGAGAAACTAGGCAGACTAGGCAAACCTAGAAATCCTAGGCAACCTAGGCACCCCTATCCCCAAAAAACTATCAGAACAAGATTTAAGCAAGACAATGAATAACCACCAAGAACAACCCAGCGCATGGACAGAAGTCCTTTTTCACTCCGAAGATTATCATCCTCTTTTGAAAGAAGGTTTGCTCAGCCGAGCAACAGAATTTCGGCTTTGTCATGCAGATGGAAGAGAGAAAACCGTCCGCCAATCGTTGGTAGTTTTTCGAGCGAAAGGTAGTGAGGAATGGGAAGACGATGCACCGATAGGGCGCATCGAAGCCATGGTTTTGGGCGATGATGATGAAGAGGTGATGCCCGTAGAAGTGGTGAATTTAGGTACATCGCCCGCTGGACAGATTTCCGTTGTTCGGCAGACTTCCGAAAAGGTGGTGATAGCCTTCGACTGGGAAGAGGGAAAAATTGATATTCCCTTGGCAAAACAAACATCCGATGGGTATGAATTATCCAAAGCCGATGTGGCAGATGGGAAACCCATTCTTTGTCACCTCACACCCCATGCCACCTCATCAATGTTTACATTAGAAATCAATCTTCCTTTTCTTGGGTTTACGCTCTCCGCACCCAACGGACAGCGTGTTGAAGGCAACCTCACGATCGATGTCAGTCAGCTTGATGATTACACTTACAAGTTCTTGGGCAATGAGGACGACAATCGCTTCGCCATTCATTTCAATGATTTGTCGTTGGCTTATCAATATGTGTGGTATGACGATGGAACACTCTCCATTCGTAACCAGCGCAAGCGCATGGAAAAGGTGGGCGAAACACGGGCAATGGGCAGTCTGAAATCTCTCCTTGGCGATGCGAAAGATGCACTCATCAAACACAAAGACCAACGATGGCGCATCCTCATCACCGACACTGTCGCAGTGGAGCGCAAGATAGCTGCCATTGCCACCGATCCGATAGCACTTGTGAGAGAAGCATTTGGGGCGTTTAAAGAAAAGGCTGAAGATGAAAACGCACTCCTTACCGAATTGCTCAAAAAGGAAGACAATGCACTTTTTCAATGGTTTTGGCTTACAGATGCTGATCTTGCACACGAACATTTACTCGACCTTTTGGATATGCCCACTGCATCGCAAGATTCAGAAGGGATGCTCGCTGTCGCCTTGCTTTACGACCGCTTTTTGGCGTTTATGAAACGGCTGCGCAAAACTTCTCTTTCACACAAAAACGGCACACTTGCCGATGCTTTGCAGACGCGCAACAACAAACGTCGTATCAGTCGCACTGAACGCCTTTTTGCACAACATTTTGCAGGCGAAACCTCGCTGTGGACAACCACGATGGAGCAAAGAGAAGAAATCATTAAGGTTTTTAGGATGTTTGATGTGAGAATTGCCTAGGGATTCCTAGTTTTTCCTAGTCTTTCCTAGTCTTCCTAGGTTTCCTAGTTTTCCTAGATTCTCCCTAGGTTTCCCTCTCTCATTTCGCAATCGCCCTTTCACTTCTTTTTCTTTTTCTTCTTTCGGATGCCGAAGAGGTCGGACAGAGTGTGGAAATCTTTTTTGATGATAAGGCCCAATCCCTGTGTGGTGAGCGAATTGCGGGTGAAATAGCGGTCGTTGGTTTTGCTGTAGAAATTGATGGCAAGGTTACCACTTGGGAAGAGAAGATACTTCACATCAAAGTCGCCAATGAAAGCCGAGGTGTTGGTTGCCACGTTGTCGCGATAGCCAAATTCCCCATTGATGAGTAAGCGATTGTTGAGCAATCTTCCAGAGAGAATGCCCTCATATTCGGCATTGCTGAAGCCCTCATCGCCTGTGGCAATGTTCGCACCAAAGTTCCAGTTACTGTTATTGACCACGTTGGAAAGTACGTTGTTGATTTGTTGCGAAAGTGTTCCCGATAGAATGCTTTGCATGGCAAGCGAGGCTTGTCCCGGTTGCGCCGCACTTCCAGAGGCATTGTTGGCACCCTGTGGATAGAATCTGCCCACTGCCAGAAGGTAGAGCACTTGCTGGTTGAGGTCTTGTTCGGAGTTGAGCACAGCATGAACCATTTTCAGTGCATCGGCAGAAAGCATTGGTAGCGACAGACCAAAAGTGACCCTCGGATTCATTGCTGTGCCATCGATGTTGAGCAAGCAATCAACTTTCGTGTTGCTCGTTCGGAAAGAACGCCCCAATCCTAAGTCGCTCAGCGGTACGGAGTTCAGTGCGTAGACCCCCTTGAGGTTGAGTGCAGCCGAGAAAGGATCGCCCCCAAAGGCAATCGTCGAGCCTTGTTGGAAACTGAATTGTTTTTTGATGACATTTTGTATAGTGAAGTTGTAAGTGCCCCGCATCACATTGTAGTTGCCATAGAGTTGCAAGCCCCCTTTATTATAATAGGTTGCTTTGATTCCCCCCTCTCCATTGAGTGCTATATTATCGCCCGTTGTTTCGTCCATCAAGATGTTGAGTGTGAAATCGGGTGTGGCATTGGCAAGGAGATTGATGCGCAGGTCGCTGGCAAAATCGTCTTCTTCGGTTGGGCTGATTTTTCGTTTCTGCCCGTTTTGCGAAGTGGTGTCGGTCTGTGAGGCAGCAGAATCAACAGGTGTTACGTCGCGCCAACGAATGAATGCGTTTTCGCCCACAGAGTTATCGGTGGTGTTGTAGGTGATAAACGAGTTTTTCTCAGGGCGCATATCAATGTTAATGGTGGTTTCGCCCGGTCGTCCCAAGATGCGGCACATCCCCGTTCCAAAAACCCTACCCCAAAAACTTTCCGTTGATCGTCTTTTTGGGAAATCGTATGCCAAGAGCTTCTGCGCATTGATTTGAATATCGTAGCCCAGATTGCGCAGTGCCTGATGGTGCAGCCCACCCGTTACGATGCCGATGTTGCCGAAAGCATCGGTGATGGTGTCGCGTTCGAAGATGATTTCATTAGGGATAAGGCGGATGCGTGCTTGTCGGAGGGCGTAGGTGGTTCCCAGCGATTTCATACGTACACTACCGCTTGCCTCCATGTCGCCCTCAAGATTGACATCCTTCAACGTTCCCACCACCTTACACCATCCGTAGCCCCGCAGTTGAATGTTGTCCATGAAAGCCCCGCAAAAACTCTTGAGAAATTCCAAGCGTGTGTTGTAGGCAAAGATGGGGAGGTTGATGTAGCTATTTTTCAAATCCACGTAGCCCTCCACCTTCGTTTGCGCCTCCTCGCCCTCTTCGGCAATGGCGTCGATGTGGATTTTTCCCTCGTTTTGGGTGTAAGAGGCATTGGCAAAGAGCGTTCCGATGTGTCCGTCTTGGAACGTGAAATCCTCGACAGTGAGATCGGCAGCAGCTTGCAGATTTTTGAAAATCGATTTTACAACCACTTTCCCCGATGCCACCCCATCAAATGCCACACTGCGGAAGTTCACCAATTTGAGGATGTAAGGCACATCAATGTCTTTCAGTCGCACAAGGATAGAGTCGTTTTCATTGCCTGTTGTTTCTCCGTTGATGCTGATGTGTTGTTGTTTGTTCGACACTTCAAAGTGATTGATGACCAAGTTTCGCCCCGCATAGGTAATTTCCGAGGGTTGTATTTGAAGTCTGATGGTGTCTATTTGAATTTCAGAAGGTTGGAAGCGAATGGCAGTGGCAAGCTTTCTGTCCCTTCGTTCAAATTGTGTTGCACATTTCACATCGCCCCTTATCATGGTTTCACCCGAAAGGCGGAATGCCGTTGCTGTTGATAATAGGTTGTTGGCAGCCTCGCCAGAAGTGTGGAGCGTGATGGTTCTGCCCATTGGATCGATGCGCTGTGTGAAGAGATCGATCAAGAGCTTTTGTTGAGGCGTAGAGAGTTGAACGTCAAGATTTTGGAAATTTTGCTTTGCAATGGTGATTTGTGGTGAAGCGAGCTGAAGATGGATTTGCTTTTGGGCTTCGTCAATATCGGCTTGCAAAGAAAGGTCGGTGAAACTGATGTCGGTTTTGAGGAAACGTCTGAGCCATTGGTCATCGGAAAGGTCGGCTTCAATGTGGAAACGATGTTGGGTGCGTGTTCCAATGCTTGTAGGATGCTGTGCAGACAGTGCTGGGAGATAATGGCGAAACGTGTTCATTGCGCTTGCATAAAGCGTGGGATAGTCATAATTTCCGCTCAATCGGATGTTGCCAAAGGAAGACGCAATGGCAATGTTTTTCGACAACGAATGATGATCGGCTTTTACAGATATATGTGGCAGATTGAAAGTTTCTTTCTTGTTGGTAATCAAAAGATTATTCACCTCTATGGCAGCCAAGAGCTTTTCTGGCGATGTGAAACTACCTTTGAGTGTGGTTTGGAAAGAGAAAGCAGTGTTGCCCAATTGGTTGGTCAGTCGGAGTGCAGCGGGATTGAAGTTCTTCACATCCAGTTGCACATCTGCCGTAATGGCATTGCGCTTCCGCATAAACCCTATGATGTTTTCAGCCGTTCCTTCGATACGCAGATTGCCGTTAGGATCATTGAGGGCAAGAAAACCTTTTGCACGGTTGTTTTCGTAAGTCGCATCAAGCGATATATTATAATAGGTGTAACCATTGTAGGTCAGTCGGGGGATATTTCCTTTCGCAGCAAGTGTTGTTAGGTTGCGATTAGCACGGAACTGGGCATGGAGGGCAACGTCGGATAATCCGCTTTGTTTCAAGACATTGTCTAATCGGAAAGCCGTTGTTTCCACTTCACCGCTGATTTGTCGGTTGTCTATGTTGAGCGCAAGACGCGCATTGCCCACATCGGTTGACAGTTGTCCTTTGATGCGTTGCCCACCTCGATGAAGCAAACACGTTCCACTGTATTGTATGTTGCCAAGGGCAAGTAAAGCCTGTGGCAATTTCAGTTGGTAGCTGTCATTGATTTTGTGAAGAAGCGAGCCTGCCACATGGATTTGGGCAACAGGGAAAGCAAGCGATGGGCGTTGGAAGATTTGTGTAATGCGTCCGTCAAGATGAAGCCCAAAGCGAGGGCTGTCGGTTGAGACTTTTAAATTCTTGACACGCAGCGTGTTTTGAGAAAGGCGGAAACCACCCGACACACTAAGCCGTTCGTTTATGTCGCCCATTTTACCAAGGAAAGGACGCAAATCGGCAAAGCTCACAAACGATTTAGGCAGCTCCACATCGATCTCCGCCCCACGCAGCGCAGGTTTTCCCTCCCGCCATTGATAGCGAGCCGTGAGCAACGGAAAGGCGATGGAAGAGTGGGGGAGTTCTATTCTAAAATCTTGAATTTCAGTTCTTTTCTTATTGGCAATGAGGGCAAACGAAAGTTTTTTAAGTTGGAAGCCCGATGCTTCCTCCAACGAAAGATAGCGCACACCACAATCGATTTCATTGTCGGTCAGATGGTCGATGTTAATGTGTGCCGATAGTTTGGAAATTTGAAGATGATAAGGCGAAAAGACATGCTTGCGCCAAGGTTTGTCCAACTGTCGGTAAGCGATGCTACTGTTGCGAATGATGAGGCTATGGATGCTCAAGTCGAGTGGTTGTTGTGTTTCCTTGTCGTTCGATGAAAGTGCGTCAATGAGAAACTGATAGTTTGGCGTTGCCCCTATTCGTTTTTTATAGAAATTGGCTTTGAGTCCGAAGAGTTGTGCCGATGAAATTCTGATTTTTTGTGCTTGAATGAGGTCGATGATATCCACCTTTGCTGCCATTCTTGAAATGTTGATCAAAGGTTGTTTTTGTTGGTCGGAAATGGCGATGTCATCAATGATAATGGTATTGAGTATTCCCAAGTCAATACGTCCGACAGTTACTTCTGTATCAAGTGTTTGCGACAAAAGTTGAGCAACGCTTTTTCCCAATTCCCGTTGGATAAAAGGAATGTGAAGCATCACCACAATAGCCAAATAAATGCCTCCGAAGAGCCATATAAAACCTCTTATTATCGTTTTAGTCTTCTTCAAATCAACGGCAAAATTAAAAAAAAAACTTTTGCTACTGAAAATAGTATATTAAAAAGTTTCTTAAATGCTGAAAAATACCTATATTTGCACCATTATTTAGCGAAAGATTTCAAAAAAATATTCCAGTTATTAAATTATGGCAAATGTAATCAAGTTGCGCAAAGGATTGGATATAAATCTGACGGGATGTGCCCAAGCGCAAACATTGTCTGTTAAGTCGGCTACGGAGTACGCATTAACGCCAGATGACTTCCCTGGACTCACCCCAAAAGTGGTTGTAAAGGAAGGCGATGTGGTGAAAGTCGGAGCAGCATTGTTTGTGGACAAAGGTTGTCCTGAAGTTGGGTTTGCATCACCCGTGAGCGGAACTATAAGTGCGATTGTTAGAGGTGATCGCAGAAAAGTAATGTGTGTGCGCATCAAAGCCGATGCAAACCAAGTGTTCGAGGACTACGGCAGAAAGGACGTAGCAACGCTTGACGGTGAAGGTGTGAAGAAAGCCTTGTTGAACGCTAACCTTTTTGGCTATATCAATCAGTTGCCCTATGCCGTTTCTACACGACCAACGGAAACACCCAAAGCCATCTTCGTTTCAGCACTTCGCGACATGCCTTTGCAAGGTTCCTTCGACTACGAATTGCAAGGGCAAGAAAACGACTTTCAAACAGGTTTGACGGCATTGTCGAAGATAGCCAAAGTTTATTTGTCGATTGGTGTGAACCAAACTGCCGATGCACTGAAAAACGCTAAAGACGTGGAAGTGAATGTTTTTGATGGTCCTTGTCCGGCAGGTAATGTCGGTGTGCAAGTGAACCATCTTTCGCCTATTAATAAAGGTGAAGTGGTTTGGACGGTAGACCCAACAGCAGTTCTCTTCTTCGGTCGATTGTTCAATACGGGTAAGGTTGATCTCACACGCACAGTCGCAGTGGCTGGAAGCAAAGTGAAAAATCCTGCCTATGTGAAAGCACTTGTCGGTACGCCACTGACCACTATTCTCGATGGACAAATCGAAAATTGCGACCATGTTCGCATCATCAATGGCAATCCGCTAACGGGTAGGGTCGCTTCGGATGGAGCAGTGCTCGGTGCACATACTTCGGAAATCACAGCCATTCCCGAAGGCGACGATGTTCATGAAATGTTTGGATGGATCATGCCCCGCTTCAAAGCCTTTTCTGTGTCGCGCAGCTATTTCAGTTGGCTTTGTGGCAAGCAAAAAAGCTATGATCTCGATGCACGCATCAAAGGTGGCGAACGTCATTTGATCATGAGTGGCGAATACGACAAAGTGTTGCCGATGGACATTTATGCAGAGTTCCTCATCAAAGCCATTATTTCTGGAAACATTGACAAGCAAGAGCAATTGGGAATCTATGAAGTGAGTCCGGAAGATTTTGCATTGGCAGAATTTGTTGATAGTTCAAAACTTCCACTGCAAAAAATAGTCCGAGAAGGGCTCGACTTGCTCAGAAAGGAAAACGCATAGACCATTTTTAGGTAGGTTTTGTAAATGACCTTTGTTGTTTTTAGAGCGTGCCTTTAGAAAGAAGAAAAAAGTCAAAATTTAATTAAGATATTATTTTTAAAAATATGAGCTTAAGAAATTATCTTGATAAACTGCGTCCCACGTTTGAAAAAGGTGGAAAGTTGCATGTTTTCAAGAGTGTTTACGATGGAATGGATACCTTTCTTTATGTTCCCAACGAAACATCAAGAAGTGGTTCATCGATTCACGATGTCATCGACTCAAAGCGCATCATGAGCTTTGTAGTCATCGCATTGATTCCTGCATTGCTGTTCGGAATGTACAACATTGGTTATCAGAACGCAGCCGCAGTAGGAAAGTTGGCAGAAACAACTTTCACGGATATGTTTATCTTCGGACTTTTGGCACTCTTGCCAAAGCTCATCGTTTCTTACGCAGTCGGATTGGGCATCGAATTTGCTTGGGCGCAATGGAAAGGCGAAGAAATTCAAGAAGGCTACCTCGTTAGTGGCATTCTCATTCCATTGATAGTCCCCGTCACCACCCCCATTTGGGTGCTTGTTTTGGCAATCGCCTTTGCCGTGATTTTCGGTAAGGAAATCTTTGGCGGAACGGGGATGAACATCTTTAACGTAGCCCTTGTTGCACGTGCGTTCCTCTTCTTCGCCTATCCCTCTTGTATGACGGGCGACAATGTTTGGGTGGCAACCGACAGCATCTTCGGCTTCGGATACACATTGCCCGACGGCACAACGATGGCAACACCATTGGGCGTATTTGCTCAAGGTACGAATATCGAAACCTCGGTAAACGATATGGTCATCGGACTGATTCCCGGTTCTGTGGGTGAAACCTCTGTAATCGCTATCGGCATTGGTGCATTGATACTGATATGGACAAACATAGCCAGCTGGAAAACAATGCTTAGCGTCTTCCTCGGTGGAGCGTTGATGGGCTACGTGTTCCAAGTAACCAACACGACAGGGCATGTCATCGAGTGGTATGAACACCTCGTTTTGGGTGGTTTCTGTTTCGGTGCTGTTTTCATGGCAACCGACCCCGTTACCTCGGCACGCACAGAAACAGGAAAATGGATCTATGGTTTCCTCATCGGTGCGTTGGCAGTCATCGTGCGTATGATGAATCCTGGTTATCCAGAAGGTATGATGCTTGCCATCCTCTTTGGTAATATGTTTGCACCATTGATCGACTATTATGTGGTTCAAGCGAATATTAACAAACGTGCTAAACGTGCAAAAATATAAAGTAAGGAGTAGATTAAAATGAAAACAAATAGCAATTCTTACACGATAATCTATTCGGTTATATTGGTCGTGGTTGTGGCTTTCTTGTTGGCTTTTGTGTCGCAAACGCTCAAGCCCGCACAAGATGTCAATGTTCAGCTCGATCATCAAAAGCAAATCCTCTTTGCCCTCAATCAAGATCGCAATATGACCAACGAGGAAGCACTCAAGCTCTGGGACGAAATCGTCATTGCCGACGACATCATCGACGCAAGTGGAAAGGTGGTTCAGGCAGGCGACAAAAGTGGTGTGAAAGCGGGCTTTTTGCTCAACAGCAAAGATGCAAAAGCAGGCAAATTGGCACTCTTCCGCTGTAAGGTAGATGGTAAAGAAAAATATGTTATCCCTACTTATGGCAACGGTCTTTGGGGACCAATCAATGGATTTATAGCCATCAATGAAGACAAGTCTACCATCTTCGGCGTCTATTTCAACCACGAAAGCGAAACCGCCGGACTTGGTGCAGAAATCAAAGACAGCAAAGCATGGCAAGACCTCTTTAAGGGTAAGCAGCTCTTTGGTGCCGACCGCAAACAAATCATTCTCTCGGTGGCAAAGAAAATTGAAAATCCCCAATCACAAGTCGACTGCGTATCGGGTGCAACGCTCACCTGTAATGGTGTAACCGATATGTTCCGATTGGAGAAAGGTGGTTTGCAAGCCTATGTGAATTTCCTTAATCAAAAATAATCCTTAACACATTTAAATCTCTAATAGTAAGCAAAAATGGGTTTATTTTCAAAACAAAATAAAGAGGTTTTTCTCAATCCAATCAATTTGGACAACCCGGTCATGGTGCAGGTGCTTGGTATTTGCTCAGCATTGGCAGTAACTGCACAATTAAAACCAGCCATCGTGATGGGTTTGGCAGTAACCATCATTACGGCATTTTCAAACGTAACGATTTCCATTCTGCGCAACACCGTCCCCAACCGCATTCGCATCATCGTTCAGTTGGTGGTCGTGGCAGCCTTGGTAACCATCGTTAGCCAAATCTTGAAAGCCTTCGCCTATGACGTCAGTGTTCAGCTCTCTGTCTATGTCGGGCTGATCATCACCAACTGTATTCTCATGGGACGTCTTGAAGCCTTTGCCATGACCAACAAACCATGGCCAAGTTTGCTCGACGGTATTGGTAGCGGACTGGGCTATGCCCTCATTCTCGTCATCATTGGCGGTTTGCGTGAGTTTTTTGGCCGTGGCTCTTTGCTGGGCTTTAAGATTCTTCCACAAGGACTTTATGATGCCGGCTACCTTGATAATGGTATGATGGCAATGCCTGCCATGGCAATGATCCTTTTGGGTTGTGTGATTTGGATTCATCGTGCATACTTCGTTAAAGAGAACAAGAATTAATTTATGGAACACTTGATAAATTTATTTTTCAGATCGATTTTCGTCGATAACATGATTTTCGCATTCTTCCTCGGAATGTGTTCATATTTGGCGGTATCTAAAAATGTTAAAACTTCGTTGGGACTGGGCATTGCCGTAACCTTCGTGTTGGTCGTAACCGTTCCTATCAACTATCTCCTGCAAACCAAAGTTTTAGGACCCGATTGTTTGGTAGAAGGTGTAGACCTTTCCTATCTTAGTTTCATTCTCTTCATTGCCGTGATTGCGGGTATTGTGCAGCTCGTTGAAATGGTGGTCGAAAGATATTCACCCTCGCTTTATGGTGCTTTGGGTATCTTCCTTCCGCTCATCGCCGTGAACTGTGCCATCATGGGTGCATCGCTCTTTATGCAACAACGCATCGGGCTCGACCCCTCAAGTTCTCAATTCATTGGCAGCGTTTGGGACGCAGTTGTTTATGGTTTCGGTTCGGGTATCGGATGGATTCTTGCCATTGTTTCTTTGGGTGCCATCCGCGAACGTTTGGAATATTCCGACGTTCCCAAACCTTTGCAAGGCCTCGGAATTACGTTTATCACTGTGGGACTTATGGCAATGGCCATGATGTGTTTCTCAGGACTTAAAATCTAATTATAATGAATATCGAATTTATATTATATAGCATTTGTATCTTCTTGGTAATCATCCTTCTTTTGGTTGCGATCTTGCTTGTCGCCAAGAAGTATCTCAGTCCAAGCGGACAAGTGAAAGTCACCATCAATGGCGACACAACACTGACAGTAGACCAAGGCAACACGGTCATGGGAACGCTCAACGAGAATGGTGTGTTTTTGCCTTCGGCTTGTGGTGGAAAGGCAAGTTGCGGACAATGTAAGTGTCAGATCCTTGAAGGAGGTGGCGAAATTCTTGATTCAGAACGTCCTCATTTCAGCCGTAAGGAAATAAAAGAAGGTTGGCGTTTGGGCTGTCAAGCAAAAATCAAGGGCGACGTTTCTGTGAAAGTGGCAGAATCGGTGATGGGCGTAAAAGAATGGGAATGCACCGTCATTTCCAACAAAAACGTGTCGAGCTTCATCAAAGAATTCAAAGTGGCATTGCCTCCGGGCGAACACATGGACTTTGTGCCAGGTTCTTATGCACAGATCAAGATACCAAAGTATGATTGCATTGACTACGACAAAGACTTCGACAAGAACGACATAGGCGAAGATTATATCGGCACATGGGAAAAATTTGAATTGCTCTCTATCAAGGCAAGCAATCCAGAAGACACCGTACGTGCCTACTCAATGGCAAACTATCCTGCCGAAGGCGACATCATTACGCTCACTGTCCGCATTGCGACGCCACCATTCAAACCACGTCCACAGACAGGTTTCCAAGAAGTGCCTGCGGGTATTGGTTCGTCTTACATCTTCAGTCTCAAACCGGGCGACAAGGTGATGATGAGCGGTCCTTACGGAGAATTTGCGCCTAACTACACATCGGGCAAGGAAATGATATGGATAGGTGGTGGCGCAGGTATGGCACCATTGCGTAGTCAAATCATGCACATGCTCAAGACGCTCAAAACCCGTGATCGCGAAATGCACTTCTTCTATGGCGCACGTGCCCTTGTAGAGGCTTTCTTCTTGGAAGACTTCTGGGAATTGGAGAAAGAGTTTCCTAACTTCCATTTCCATCTCTCGCTCGATATGCCTGATCCAAAGGCTGATGCGGCAGGTGTGAAATACTATACAGGGTTTGCGGTGAATTGCATTCGTGATTCTTATCTCAAGGATCACGAAGCACCCGAAGACTGCGAATACTATCTCTGCGGACCTCCGATGTTGATCAAAACCGTTACCGACTATTTGGATAGTATTGGCGTTGATAAAGATGCTATTGCATTTGATGACTTTGGATAAATAGATACTTTTTAGACTTTGAAGAGGATACATAGTGATTATGTGTCCTCTTTTTCTATAAAATAAGACCTCTGCAAAAGTCTGTTTGCTTAACCTCAAGTTTTTCCTAGTTTTTCCTAGTTTCCCTAGGCAATCCTAGTTTTCCCTAGTTTTCCCTAGGTCAGCCTATGCTTGCAGAGATCTTGATACTAAAAAAGGGGGGATTTTCATTCCCCCCTGATGATCATTTGTTTTATGTTTTCTTTTGAGTTTATTCGATGACAATGGTTGTCCAACCGTGTTTGTCTTCCACCGTGCCATATTGAATGCCACGCAGTGTGTCATAAAGTTTTTTCGACCATGGACCAGGTTGATCGCCATAGCTATATGTCTTACCCATTTCCACATCGTCAAGGCGTGAGATGGGTGAGATGACAGCCGCTGTTCCACATGCGCCAGCTTCTTCAAACGTTTCGAGTTCTTCCACTGGGATAGGGCGGCGTTCCACTTTCAGACCCAAATCTTCGGCAATTTGAATCAAACTCTTGTTCGTAATAGAAGGCAGAATAGAGCTTGATGCAGGTGTTACGTAGGTGTTGTTCTTGATACCAAAGAAGTTGGCAGCACCGCATTCGTCTACGTATTTCTTTTCTTTTGAGTCGAGATAGAACTCTGAAGCATAGCCTTTTTCGTGAGCAATCTTATTGGCACGCAACGATGCCGCATAGTTTCCACCCACTTTAAACGTACCTGTTCCCAATGGCGCAGCCCGATCCACATCGCGCATAATCATGTAAGGGTTGGTAGCAAAGCCGCCTTTGAAGTAAGGACCCACAGGTGTAACAAAGATCATGAAGAGGTATTCCTCTGCTGGGCGCACCCCTACTTGTGCCGATGTTCCGATCACCAGCGGACGCAAATAGAGCGACGCACCGCTTTCCACGGTTGGGATATACTCTTGGTTGAGTCTCACCACCTTTTCAGCCATTTCAACGAAGAGTTCGGTTGGTACTTCTGCCATCTCAACACCACGGCATGAGCGTTGCAGACGCAATGCGTTTTCTTCTACACGGAACATTCTCACCTTTCCGTCTGGGCAGCGATAGGCTTTCAGTCCTTCAAAGGCTTCTTGCCCATAGTGCAAACAAGTTGCAGCCATGTGAATGTTGATATGTTCGTCTGAGCTGATTTCAATTTCGCCCCATTTGCCGTTGCGATAGTAGCAGCGAACGTTGTAGCTCGTGGGCAGATAGCCAAAGGGCAAGTTTGCCCAGTCTAGATCTTTCATAATATAAGTAAAGTTTTAAAAGATTAATACACGTTGGTTGCAAATGTACAAAGATATATTTTATCTGCCAAAGTTTATTGCCGTTTTTTTATTCCAATTCGGTTATTAGGGACTCAATGAATATAATCTGTTGGGAAGTTGATAAGTAATATAAAAAGAAAAGCGATAGCCTTCGCAGGTAATCGCTTTCTACCTTTAATAGGTATTAGTCTTTAAGGTAAAAAGATTGTTTTCAGGATAACGAGTGCAAAGATAATGTTTTTATTGCTTTATGCAAAATATTTTACTCTTTTTTTACAAACAGAATGGTAAAAATATTTTACACTTTGGGTTAAATGGAAAATGTTTGAACCTCTGTTGCGATACAAACAACGCTCAGTTGCATTGCAACTGAGCGTTGTTTATTTTGTTTTCTTTAATTTTCTGGTTATCAGCTTCTTAAAGAGGTGCTTTTTACCACGTAATGATGCAGTCTTCTGCGGGGACATGGGTGCTTTTGATGCGCCATTCTTGTGGATAAAGATTATTGGCGCGATTGCCCAAGTTTTTCGCAAACCCTATTGAGTGGTTGCGATAGGTGAGCAGGACGATGCCTTTGGGCGCATCTTCGGCAAGATGAATGGCTTCTCGGCGCAAGTAGGCGATGGCGGTTTCGTAGTCGATGTCAATAGTCGGATAGGGCAACTTTTGGTCGGAAACGGCAAGGGCTAAGCTGTGGTCAGGAAGGATGGTCTTTCCTTTTATGGTGGGCGTGCTTACACCCGAAGAAATGACTTTCAGTTGTTTATGGGCTTCCGATACTGCCTTTTTGATGGTTTCAGAGGTGGTGGAGGGTAGGGAGGTGTCGCCTTGCTTACCTTTGCGCACGACAGCCATAAAAAGACCTTCGCTCTTTGACGTTCCTGGGATGAACCGATAGACAGGGAAGGCAGTTTGTTTGTCCTCAACAGGGTTACCGATGAGCGACCCCATGATGTTCCATGCGTCTTCGATAGGCACGGAAAGTAGTTCGGCAGAGAAATTGTTCAATATCCAAGCAATGTTTTCCTCGTTTTCGTGGGCGTTGAATGTGCAAGTGGAATAGACCAACAAGCCGCCCTCTTTGAGATTGTGCCATATATCGGCAATGATGGTGCGTTGCAATTGCTGGCACTGCATGACGTTCTGCGTGCTCCATTCGCCGATGGTTTGCGGGTCTTTGCGAAACATGCCCTCGCCCGAGCAAGGCACATCGGCAACGATGAGATCGAACCGAAGATTTGTTTTTCGGTAATCGGCAGGATAGTTGTTGGTAACGAGAAGGTTTGGAGCACCAAATTTCTGTCGATTTTCAGCCAAAATCTGTACCCGCTTTTTCATCGGTTCGTTGGCAAAAAGAAAACTTTTGGGTGGTAAAGCTGCTGCCAAACAAGTTGTTTTTCCACCTGGTGCAGCACAAAGATCAAGGGCAAGCACAGGACGATTGTCCGTGAAATGGCGCACCACGTGGTCGAGAAACATTGAGGCAGCTTCCTGTACATAATAAACCCCAGCGTGGAAAAGTGGGTCGAAGGTGAAGTTGGGACGCTTTGAAAGGTAATAGGCATGCCGACACCAGCTGACAGGTTCGGCAGCATACCGTTCATTCACCTTATATTCCGCAGTCCTTTTAAAGGGATTTATTCGCAGGCTCACAGGCGGTTCTTCGTTCAGGCTATCGAGAAATCGAGCGTACAGCGTGTCGCCCATGAGCGTTTTCGTGTAGGTTTGAAATTCGGTAGGGAGTGTTGTTTCCATTGTTTTGAACCCCAATCGGTCATCAGACCGTTAGATTTTTCTTTTTATTTTATTTATTAACTTCCCAACTGCTTACTCTATCACAAAGACATCGCCCTCATCATCAAGCGTTTTCTTTGTTTCCGTTTTGGGTTTGAGCGGGTGTTTGAGTTTTCCCTCTTCGTCAAACATTCCATAGGTGGTGCGAAGAACGATGAACTCGGTGCGGCGGTTGATTTGGTTGGCAATTTCTTGTTCCTCCTTATCGAGTTTGAGGATGAAAGGTTCGGTGAGCACATCGCCCTCCTTGAGCCACTTATATTTCTCTGCCATGCGTTTGCGCACCGTCTTAGGCTTTTCCTCGCCATATCCCACAGGCGAAAGGCGGTCTTTGGCAATGCCTTTCTTTATCAGATAGGCAACCACCGCATCAGCCCGCCGTTGCGAGAGTCGTTTGTTGTAATCATCGGAACCTTTGTAATCGGTGTGTGCAGAAAGTTCTATGGTTACGTTTGGATTTTCATTGAGCAACTTAACGAGTTCGTCCAGTGCTGTTTCGGATTCAGGGCGCAGCGCGGCTTTGTCGAAGTCGTAGAAGATGTTATCAATCAACACAGGCACACGAATGCTTGCCAGTGGGAATTGCAGGACATATTCTTTCGATTCTGTAACGGGTTCAACACTGATTTCTTCTTTGTGGTTCAGATAGCCCTCGCAGGTGGCAAGCAAAATATAATGAATACCCGGCTTCACCTCATACTCAAACGATCCATCGCTCTTGACCGAAAGTTTGCGATTTGTGCCATCATCCCCCACGAGATACACCTGAGCCGCAGGCAGTTCGTAGCCCTCCATTTCGTAGACCCACCCCTTCACCGTCTGTATGATTTCAGGCAGCTCAAAGCTGTAAATGTGGTCCCATCCACGTGCATCACCACGGTTCGAAGAAAAAAATCCACGATTGCGCAGTCCTTCAAAGGTCATTCCGAAGTCGTCACCTTGCGAATTGAGCGGAAAACCAGGGTGTTCCACATGAAAACGGCGGTCTTTCCCCACTTTGGCTATGAAAATGTCGAGTCCGCCCAATCCCCCCCGTCCGTCCGACGAGAAGTAAAGATCGCCATTGGGGCGGAAAGTGGGAAACATCTCGTTACCCTCAGTGTTGATCGATGCACCCAAGTTTTCCATCCCTCCAATGTTTCCGCCCATCAGTCGGGCACGCCAAATATCCAGTCCGCCATGTCCGCCCGGCATGTCGCTCACAAAATAAATCCAATTGCCATCGGGCGAGATGGCTGGATGGGCAAAGCTGGAAAGCGTGTCTTTGCTGATTTCGAGTTTCGTAGGTTTCCCCCATGCTGCATCCGAGCGATTGCTCACAGCGATTTGGGCATAGCGTGGGTAGGAAGGGTCGGTGGTGCATTGCGTGATATACATTTCTCTGCCGTCGGGCGAAAAGGCAGGCGTCCCCTCATCGAAGTCGGAATTCAGCCCCGATTCCACACGTTGTGGTGCCCCCCATTTTCCTTTGTCGTCTTTCTGGCTGTAGAAAATGTCGCCCGGCTTTGTTCCCGTGATGCCGCTGAGTTCATCGCCTTGTGCTTCGTTGCGTGTGGAGGTGAAAAAGAGTTGGTTATATTGGTCGCCATGTAGCATAGGAGAATAGTCTTGTCGGCGCGAATTAAAGACCTCCATCTTCTTGACGATGTATTTCGTGGGTGTAGCCTTTGTTTGGGGTGCCGTCTGTGCAGCGTTTGCGCCTATGCGTGCAGCGGGGTTGTCGGGCATAGAGTCGAGCGCAAACATATATTCCTTGAGTGCCTCGGTGTAGGACGCATTTTTCATCAGATTGTCAGCAAGCGTGATGTGGGTTTGGAGGTTGGCTTGTTTGTATCTGATGGCATTGCGGTAGGCAGCGATGGCACGCCCAGAAGCATTGATGCGGTGGTAGCAATCGCCCATCTTCATTGCCAGTTTGCCACGCTGTTCCCTGTCTTTAGCAGGTGTGCGCTGATAGGCAGTTTTGAATTGTTCGGCAGCGTCGTAGTATTCGCCGAGTTCGAGAAATTTCTCACCTTTTTTGATGTTGCGCTCAACGCCACAACCAGACAAAAGAAAAAGCGAGGCACAAAAAATTGCGCCAAAACATTGACCGAATGCTTTGCCACGCATACGTTTATATTGATCGACTACTTGCTTCATACGTAATGAATAACGAAAAACCAATGGGTTTTATTGCAGGGAGCGAGGAAGTATTAAGTTCAATTGCATTTAGTAGTTTTTTCGCCATGGCAATGTAAAAACTTCGTACCTCGTTTTTCCGCTGTTCATTTGGCTTGACAAAAACGTTCAAATATTATGTAAAAAATCTCCTCAACCTGGCAATTTTATCAGACTTTATGTTTACCTTTGCCTTGTAGTGGGTGTTTTTCTACTTAGGTGGAACATCTGAAGGAAAGAAAATTCCGTATAGATTTGCTGTTCGGGAGCTTACAAAAATACTGAAAATGTTATAAAAAACAAGAAATCTTAAAACATGAAACTAATGAAAACAAAAATGATTACGCTCAGAATGCTGACATTGTGTGCCGTATTCGGTATGGCAATGATGGGTTTTGCTCAATCGTATGTAACCATGACCACATCAAAAGCGGTGGGTGCAGAACTTGTGCTGACCATCGGGGCGAAGGATGGTGTGCAGTTGGATGGATTGGAAGGCGAGGTGGCTAATTATGCGGTGTCGAAGCTGAAGGTTACGAAACAAACCTTCACCATCACGGGAACCATCGAGAGTGTGGTAGTGAATGATTGTGGCATCACATCGGTAGACCTTACGCATGCACCCGAATTGCTCACTTTCAAGGCAGAACAAAACAAACTTACTGAACTCGATTTGCGTGAAAACAAAGCATTGACCACGCTATATTGTTCGCTCAATGCGCTGAAAAATATCGATGTAAGCCAGCTCGCCAAATTGCGTTTCTTCTCTTGCCACACCAATAGCCTGAAAAGGTTGGACGTTGCCAATAATCCTAATTTAAAGGAGTTGTATTGCTATGACAACCATCTGACGGAGCTTGATGTTACGAAGTGTCTGGGTTTAAAGAAACTGTCGTGTGGGGGAAATCAACTGACTACGCTCGATGTGTCAAACAACAAGATGCTGGGTGTGTTGCTCTGTCACAACAACAAATTAGAGGATCTCAATGTTGCCAACAATCGTTTCCTTTATCAACTGGCGTTTTCAAACAACAATATCTCCACCATTGACCTGAGTAACAATCTTGATTTGGAGGTGATTTATGCCGATAACAATCCTTTGGAAGAACCGCTGAATGTGGAGAACATGAAGCAGCTGGAACAATTGTTCGTCTTCAATACCAACACGGCTTCTATGGATTTGAGTACCAATGTTAAGTTGCAGGAGTTTTCTTGTTCACACAACATGTTTTCAGAACTTGATTTCAGTCATAATCCTGCCTTGCGGCATGTTTGGGTGCAGGACAACAGAATCGGTGCCGAAGGGATGAAAAAACTTGTGGCATCGCTTCCTCTTCGTTCAGCGACAAACAAGGGCATATTGATCATGAAAGACGTGAATGTGGACGATATGAACGAATGTCTGAAAGAAGATGTTGTGGCGGCACAAGAGAAATTTTGGACATTGTATGAGATTGAAGATGAAATCATCACGCCGTATGAAGGCATGGTCACAGGACTTGATATGACCTGTGTTCGGAAGATGTCGGTTGTCAGAGAAAACGGCATTCTTCGCATTGACAGCGCCAAACCCAATGCCGTCTATGAGGTTTTTAGGATGGATGGTGTGAAAATCTTTGAGGGTGTGACGGATGCAATGGGTGGCGCACGCTGTGTGCTCAACGTTCCTGCAACGGAAAGCGTGATTGTTAAATGTGGGATGGGGAAGGTGATAGGGTTGCCTAGGGTTGCCTAGGTTCTCCTAGGGTTTCCTAGTTTTTCTAGGGCTGCCTAGTTTTCCTAGGCGGGCGAACACATAGGTTCGCCCCTACTAGGCTTTCCTAGGTTCTCCTAGGGTTTCCGGGGAATTGATTTTTGATTCTCTCGATAAAAAGAAATAAAAAGATTTGGGATTGCTGAAAAAATGTTGTAACTTTGCACGGCAAATGCGCCTGTGGCGGAATTGGTAGACGCGCTAGACTTAGGATCTAGTGTTGCAGAACGTGCAGGTTCGAGTCCTGTTAGGCGCACATTATTATCTAAGGAAGAGCCGCTTAAGGATATTTAGTTTTCAGCAATGATTTATTTTAGAAGAAGTTTGTTGGCATTGGTTGCTTTGTTATCCACTCCGATGCTAACGGTTTTATATGGCCAAAATGCTGCGCTATATTATAATAAGGTAGAACATTTACGTTTGGGCGAAAGAATAAGTCTTCGTACGAATCTCGTGGATTGGGCAGTGGTTGTGCCTAATCTTGGAGTGGAAATGACGTTGGGCAACAAGTCATGGAACAAATGGACGATAGGGCTTTCGGGAAGATTGAATTGGCAATCGGGAACGAAATCGTTGTCGTATAATGTTTTTGATCTCTATGATGGGAGAGTGGAGCTAAGAAAATATTGGCATGGAAAAAATCCGCGTCGTGTTTTTTATTGGGGTGTTTATGGTGGTGCAAACCATTTCGATATCAAACTATCAGAGACAGGCAAGAAAGGAAGTTCGTTTTTTGGTGGTCTGACGATTGGAACGACAACCCAACTTTACGGCTACCAAAATGGTTCGAGTTTGGATTTAGACTTGGGGTTGAATGTGGGTGTGGTGCTTGCCAAATATGACGAGTATCGAAGAGAAATACAGGATAATCAGTATGTTTATACAACGGTGGCGAAGAAGGAGAGCTATCGACCAACCTTCAGTCCGCTGGTCTATGCTACGTCCACTGACGTTGTGAAAGTTTCGCTGGTTTATCATTTTGGAACGAAGGTGGCAAACCGCTACAAGAAGCGTGAATTGGTGGATGAAGAATATCGTCTCCGAATTGCCAATGAAGCCTATCGTCGTGACACATTGCGTGCAGCCAAAGAGGAGGCAAAAGCCGCAAAACGCATAGAACGGGCACGCAATAAGAAGCTAAAAGAATACGAAAAAGCAGAGAAAGCGAAACAGAAAGCAGCACAAAAGGCTGCGCTCAAAGCAGCGAAGGCTGAAGAAAAGAAAGGAGAAAAGAAATGAAAAGATGTATCTTGTCATTGATGATGGGCTTGATTGCTGTTTTGGTGAAGGCACAAATGATAGCCGTGAACACCGATGTGACACAACTGGCATTGCAAACCTATAACCTTGGGGCAGAAATGACGATAGGCAATCGTTCCACCTTAGGACTTTCGTTCTTTACAAACAATCAGCCCTATTGGCACAAAGAACTCAAAGCAACAGGCGTTCAGCCTGAATACAGATACTATTTCAGTGGCAGACCGATGTATCATCACTTTGTGGGTGTGAGTGCATTGGCTGTGGACTATGATATGAAATGGGGCAGTGTGCGCTATGATGGTTTTGCAGCAGGTGCAGGACTGACTTTTGGTTATGTGGTTTCGCTGTCCAATCGTCTGACACTTGATGCCCATGCAGGCGTAGGGCTTGTGATGTTTCATCAGAAAAAGACCCACGACACCCTGCCCGAGCTTGAGACTACAGCCGGGACGGTTGCTGCTCATGGATACACTGGCTACCAACTGATGCCAACAAAAATTGGGATAACGCTTTCATATATAATAAGGTGAGACAAAGTAAGAGAAAAAGCATGAAGAAATCGGTTGGCTATCAACGATTTTTTGTAGTGTCGTTACTGTTCTTTTTTTGTGTGTCGTTACTGAAAGCGCAGGTGATGCACATAACGGGAAAGGTGTATAAGAATATGAAATCGATGGATGGGGGAACGACAAACAAGTTGCCCCTATCGGTAACGGTTTATATCTTCGACAATAAAAGTGATGCACAACGGCAAGCCACAGCCTATAAGAACAAAAGCACAGGTGTGGCAGAAGAAGTAACGATCAAGAGCAATGCAACGGTGACGCCCGACTATGAAGGCTATTTTGAAGCCGACGTGTCGGGGAAAGGTGCGTTGATGGTGATCAATGAAGGCGAAGTGAAGGTGGTGAACATCAGTTCTGCCCTGCATTACGATATTGTTTTCGATGGCGGAACAAAGAGTATTTTGCTTGCCAACACAACGGTTATAGGGAAGCAAACAGGTGCTAATGTGTTGGCAATGAAGCCCATTGATGATGGTCCAAATCTGCATTGGGACGTAACGATTACGTTGCCAGAGTGGTATACAAAAGACGATTCACGTTTGATTTTCCAACCCGTGGTGATTGACTGTCAGACAGAAGACACCCTGCAATACCTTGAACCTCTGGTGTTTGAAGGGAAGCGGTATCATCGCAACCAAATGCGCAGAAAGAGTTTTGACTATCATCGCAATGATTCGCTGCAAAAATATTTCATTGCCGATCGTCCGACTGACCAGCATAGCTTTAGTTTCCGATGGGAAACCACCTATCCCAAACCCAATCCCAACAAGACCTATAAGTGGGGATCGGTGTTGAGATTGGAAGACTACACCCACATTTATTTTGAAGACAGCTCAAAAAATGGCACTTGCAACACCCGGAAGCCTTGGAAACTCCTTGATGTATCGATGGCAATGAAGCCCATAGAGCTCACACCGCAGTATTACGAACAAGCCCGCGCCCAACTGAGAGAAGTTCCTCGCGACTTGCAACTCACCTTTATGGTGGGACGCGACGAGCTTACGGCAGATGAATCCAACCAACAAAACCTCGACCAATTGGTGAGAGAATTGCGTTCCTATGGTAGGGCTTTGATGAATTTCACGGTGCAAGGCACAGCCTCGCCCGAAGGAAACACGGCAACCAACCTGCGCTTAGCAACCAACCGTGCACGAAAGGCATTGGAACTTGTGGGCAAGCAAATCAGTAGTGCAGGATTAGAGGTGAAAGAACCTTTGGTATATACTTGGTTTGATGTGGCAGATTCGCTCAAGATGCGTGGGTTTGAAACCGAAGCAGGCGAACTGAAAAATTATGCTTTCAACAATAATGCCGCAGAAATACGGCGGTTGCAAGCAATGCCCGTTGTACAAGAAATTCTGAATAATCAACGTTTAATGCGTTGCACTTACACATTGCGACAAAACAAAATTTTAGAACCAGAAGAAGCCCTTTGGGTGTATTACAATGATAAGGAGTATCGGGAAGGCGGGAAGAATGTGTTCTCGAATGGTGACTATTACAACCTCTTTCGTCAGATAAAAGATTCGGTTGAACTCCGAAAACTCACCTATCGTGCATGGGAAGAGAACAAAAGTCGAAAGACGATGAAGTACAGTCCCTTTGCGGCTTATTTAGCCAACCGTATGGCTTGTTATGCCATTGAAAACGATTCCATTGACCTGACGATATTAGCCCCTTTCACTGATATGAAGGCAGGGCTGGAAGTGGAGCGTCCTATTTCTTTCGACAATACCTATCGTTATAGGGTCAATCGGCGTGAATTGGTGGCAAATCAGGCGGTGATGTGTTTCAAAGCAATGAAGCTCGGCGAAGCCTATCATTTGGCAAGTAAGCTCCCCGATACGGATGCGTATAAAGACATCAAGATGTTTACCGATTTGGAAACCTTGTTCTTCAAGCAAACCAAAACACCCGATGAGGCTCGAAGAGCACAAGAAGCCTTGGACTACGTGATGCGTTCAAATGCTGAAAACCATGCGATTTTGTTGTTTGAATTGGCACCAGAATTGGGTAAATCCTATGCCGATGTTGAGCCATTGGTTGATGCCTTGCCCGATAACAGTGCAAAAAAATGGTATATGAAAGGTGTGATAGAGGCAAGCAAACCCGAAGTGAGCGATGAAGATTTTATGGATTTGGCAACCAAATATGGGGTAGACGTAGCGCTGCGTATGACAGACAACAGCAACCCCGCCTTTTTAGCCTATTTTCAACATAGTTTCGATATGCAACCTCAGTATAAAGGCTATTACAACATAGATGCGAATATCAGCGACGAAACGAGGAAAAAATATCCCTATGACGAGAAAAAAGCAGCGGAATATCGCCAGAAATTTATTGATTTGATGATTGCAGCCGGAAAAATTGAGGCTCCAAAAGAAGAGAATGCAGAATGAAAAAGATAGCATCTATTGTTTTAATGTGTGGGGTGGTTCTTCTGAGTGAAGCACAGATAAACACGCCACTTCCAACCGACACCTTGGCACGTGATTTGAGCGATTTGGAAAAAAAACTTTCTGAAGAAAACGCTACAGAGGAAGCAGACACCACTAACTATGGAGCAAGAAAGCAAACAAATTTCAATGCTTTGATTTATAGTTTGGACAAACGCCACAGATATGCGGGCGACAGATGGCAAACAGGAAATTTTGGCAAACACACGTTTCTTGACTTTGGTGCAGGAGCCGTGTTCTATCAGCACAACAACCATTACCAATTGACACCACAGGTAGGCATCCGCCTACGTTTGGGTAAGGAGCTTAGTCCGATGAGTAGCTTTCGGATTGGCATAGGTGGCGAGTTGGGATATATTACGCATCAGGAAAATGTGAATTGGACGATAAGAGCAGAAGCCGATTATCTTTTCAATTTCTCAAACTATTTATTGGGCTATCGTCCAGACCGCCCTATGAGTGTGTTGGGCGTCATGGGTTTGGGCGTGCAGCATGCGCATCTGACGAAATACGATCGTTCCGACATTGCTAAATACATGAAGGAGAAAGCCCTCTCTGTGAATGTTCGTGCTGGAATGCAGTTTCGTTTTTTTGCGGGCGATCATGCAGCGTTGGCAATTGAACCTTATGTGATGGCAGGAACGGAGGGTATGGATTTAGACATTAGAAAGAAATTCAACCATTTTAGCTTTGGCTATGGCGTGAACTTGTCATATATTTGGTATTTTTACAACAATCTCTCTAGTGAGAAAGACGCAGGAACGTTTCATCGACGTTTTGCCGATGGCGAGCGTTTGTTTTTAGAAGATCCTGTTCGTAGGAGATGGCGAAAGCCTTGGTTTTTTGATTATTCAATAGGGGCGGTATTCTATCAACGCACCCCTCTTTCGTTGGGAAAAACCATGGGTTATTCCATCAGGGCAGGTTTAGGACAATGGTTGTCTTCAGCAATTGGTGTGCGAGGCGGTGTCAGCATTACGAATGCAGCATGGACAGAGCGTCAACCCACCACGTCGTTACTGGGAAAATCAGGCGTTTATGTAGATGCGCTGCTCAATCCCTTTGGTTTCTCACGTCATTATGATTGGGACGCCCCTGTGGGTATGAACCTCTTTACAGGTTATGAAATGGGGAAGATGCAAATGGTGCATGCCGATGTCAGCGACAAAACAAGTGGAAGCTATGCAGGTTATCGATTGGGCGCACAATTCTGGGCACGTTTGAGCGATGATTTGCGGCTCACGTTTGAACCGAGTTACATGATAATGCAACATTTTGATCGCCCAAATGATCGTATTCGTTTTGACCAAATGGATGCAAAACTTGGGCTTACCGTCTTGTTCAGAGGTCTTCAACATCGTTTGAGCGATTCAGAACAAGGCATAGCCATGTTGCCCGAAAGAGGTTTTTATGTGGGTGGCGGACTGGGTTGGAACACCACCGTCAATAAGTGGCGCTACACGGATAAAAATCGAGGTGGGCTGTTGAACGTAAATGGTTTTGCGGGCTATAATTTTAATATGTATCATGGTGCGAAACTGATGGTTGATTATGTGTCGAACCCAATATGGAATCAAAATTCTGTTGGCGATTTCACGAAGCAAACCTATAAAAACACCTTCATATCAGCTGATTATCAGCTCAATGTTTTGAACGCAATGGTGGGCTATCAGCCCGAAAGACGCTGGAGTGTGGGGCTTTATGCAGGTCCTTCTTTGGTGTTGAGCGATGTGGGAAGGAAGGTTGATTTGGGTGCAAACATCGGAGGAATGATTTCTTATCGTGTTTTGCCCTATCTATCCTTGTTTTATAGCCATACGGTTTATTGGATGCCAGCCAGTCATTATGACTCACCACAGATCTACACAACGCCGGGTGCTATTGCCAACGTGCTTACGCTCGGTGCGCAATATCACTTGAATGGCTTTTTCAAAACCATTAGAAACCTGCCATGGCGCAATGCTACCAATAATGGGCGTCATCGCTTTTTCCTTGATTATGGTTATGGTTACGGTGTTTATCCGATGCTCCCCAACAAAGCAAGTGAGTCGTGGGGAAGCACGATGCAATTGTCGTTGGGCTGGTGGGGAAACGCTTTCCTTGGTGCACGTTTTGGTTTAAATATGTCGAAAGGCAACCTGTTCACAACCCAAAACACGGACAAGACAGAAACAGCCACACTTTATCACAGCTTCGGCATGGCAACATTGGCTGCCGACTTACTTTTCAATCCGCTTGGATTGAGCAAAAATTATAATTGGCAATCATTGGTTGGCGGTCATCTCATTGCTGGCTATCAAGCCGGATTGCTTGTTTTAAATGATCAGGAACACACGATAAAGGGTTCGGATGTAACGGTTGGCGGATTGCGGTTGGGCGCACAATTATGGGTGCGTTTGAGTAGAGAACTGAAACTGAACATCGAACCTATGTACTCGATGCTCACCACGGGAAAAAATTTCTATTTCGATGCGGCTACAGCTGCGCTTTATCGCACGCCTACGAGTGGTGCTACACCGTTAAAACTGGGCAATTCGTTTGCTGTGAAGATGGGTGTGAGCGTCTTGCTCAATCGCTTTAGTCGTTACGAAGATGCCGATCTGAAAGCCTATGCCGAGAAGAATCCACAACGAATTTTCATTGGTTTGGGTGCAGGATGGAACATTCTTTTGAGCAAACACAGATACAAGGACAATGGATTGAAGCTCAATCTTACCGCTTTTGGAGGTTATAAGCTGAATGAAACTTCAGCCATTCGTCTCGGCTTAGAATATATTATTGACGACATCAGATTTGGTATGACTTATGCAGGAAGCACAAGTCTTATAAGGGAAAAGCAAAAGATTGCTTTCCTTGCGCTGAATTATCAGGTAGATATTCTTTCGTTCTTCAGAGGATATAATCCGCAGCGTGTGTGGAATATGAATCTCTATGCTGGGCCTGCAATCGGTTTACAAACCAACAATGAGAGAAATAAGGATGGGGCAGTGAATATGGGTATGGTTATAGATTATCGACTGACATCACGCCTTTCAGCTTTCTATCATCACAATATTTATCTTCTTGGTTTCTTGGGGCAACCAGAATTGCTCCCTGGTACTAACCTTTTTGGGCGAGTAACGGCACTGAACGCTATAAACTTTGGGCTTCAGTACCATTTTTAAGAGGGGGACTATGGGGAACTAGGAAATCTAGGGAGCCTAGGGAATCTAGGAAACCTAGGGAATCTAGGAAAACTAGGAAACCCTAGGGAATCTAGGAAACCCTAGGGAATCCTAAGGAAACTATTCCTCCTAGTCTTCCTAGAAAAAACTTTAGAACATGCTTTTAATGACTCTTGTGCCATCGGGGAGTTCCTCGATGGTTACTTTTACGGCATTCTCAGGCAGAATGTCTTCGATGAGTTCTGGCCACTCCAATAGACAGAGATTGCCAGAGTAGAAATAATCTTCGTAGCCCATGTCATAGACCTCTTCGAGGCGTTTGATGCGGTAAAAGTCGAAGTGATAGATGGGTTGTTGATGGGCGTCGGTGTATTCATTGACGATGGCGAACGTTGGCGATGTGATGACATCTTTAACGCCTAAAGTTTCGCAAATGGCTTTGGTAAAAGTGGTTTTCCCTACGCCCATTTTGCCATAGAAAGCAAATACTTTTCGGTCGCTGATATTGTCAATAAACTGTTGTGCTGCCTCGTGAATGGTTTCGAGGCTTTGAATTTTTATTTCCATTTTTGATTATCTAAATAACGAGGGATTTGTTGATAGAATGGTTCACTGTCCTCGCTTCCGTGGGGTGAGCGTGATGAGCGGTATGATCATTTCTTCGAGCGAAATGCCACCATGCTGGAACGTGTCCTTATAATAGCCCACATAATAATTGTAATTATTTGGATAGGCAAAGAAGCTGTCGCCTTGTGCAAAGACATAGCTCGTGCTGAGATTGGGCGAGGGCAGTTGGGCTGCTCGTGGGTCTTTGATGGTGAAGACTTCCTTTGCGTTATATGTGAGGTTCTTTCCGAGTTTGTAGCGCAGATTGGTGTTCGTATTTCGATCGCCAATGATTTTCACGGGTTCGGTGGTGCGGATTGAACCGTGGTCGGTGGTGAGCACCACTTTATAGTCTCGCTGTGCCAATTCACGGAAGAGTTCTGCCAAAACACTATGGCGAAACCAACTGATCGTCAGTGAGCGATAGGCACTTTCGTTGCTTGCCAATTCACGAATCATTTTCATTTCCGTGCGAGCATGGGAGAGCATATCGATGAAATTCACTACCAAGACATTCAAATCATTCTGTGCCAGATTGTTGAGCTGTTGCAAATAGCGTTCAGCTCCGATGGAATCGTTGATTTTATGATAAGAAAACTTATCGTGGCGGCGGTAGCGTTCGATTTGTGTCTGAATGAGTGGACTTTCATTGAGGTTTTTGCCCTCTTCTTCTTCCTCGTCCACCCACAATTCAGGAAACATTTCGGCAATCTGTAGCGGCATTAGTCCACTGAAGATGGCGTTTCGTGCATATTGCGTTGCCGTGGGGAGAATAGACATATAAAGATCTTCATCGACATCGAAGAGGTCGCCAATTTCTTCTGAAAGTGTGCGCCATTGGTCGAACCGCAGATTGTCTACCACGATGAGAAACACCTTGTTCCCCTTATCGATTTCTGGAAACACCTTAGATTTGAAAATATCGGTACTCATCACAGGTCGGTCGGTTGCTTCGGCTTGTTTCGCCGCTGGTGTTACCCACGAAAGATAATGTTTCGCTACATATTTTGCAAATCCATTGTTGGCTTCTTTCTTCTGCATATCGAGGATTTCTGCCATGTTGCTTTCTGCATTGCTCAAGTCGAGTTCCCACTTCACCAAACGCTTGTAGACCTCTTTCCAATCCTCGACATTTCGACAATCTGAAATTTGCATGGCAATCTGTTGGTAGTCTTGTTGATAGCCCGTTTGTGCCACTTCCGACACGATGGCTTTTCGGTGGATGTTCTTTTTGAGCGAAAGGAGAATTTGGTTGGGATTGACCGGTTTGATGAGGTAATCGGCAATTTTTGAACCTATCGCCTGATTCATAATATCTTCTTCTTCACTCTTTGTTACCATCACCACGGGTGTGGCAGGTTGGATTTCCTTGATGCGCTGCAACGTCTCCAATCCCGATATGCCTGGCATTTGCTCGTCGAGCAAGACGAGGTCGAAGGTTCGTGCTAAGCATTGTTCGATGGCATCTGCCCCATTGCTCACTGTGATTACGTCGTAGCCTTTCTTTTCCAAAAAAATGATGTGGGCTTTGAGATGTTCTATTTCGTCATCGACCCATAGTAATAAGCCGTTTGTCATAAGCCGTTAAAAATATTTATTTCGTTACTGATAGTGAATGTGCAGCATTGGGATTTATGTCATGTTTTAATCTTCGTAGTCATCTATGACGCTGTTCATGAAATCCATCATGGGCTTACCGATTTTACAAACACTGACAAAGCGTTTTGCCCAATCTTCGCCCTCGAAAAACGCATCGGGGACTTTTACCCAACAGCAATAATCTTTCATCCTTAGATATTCGATGTGTTCATAATTGCTGGGGAAATCTTTGGGAGCTTTCTTGAGTGAAGTGAGACCGAAACCACGTTCGGATGCGTTATCGTTTGTCCATTGACTTTTATTTGGTTTACCGAAAGTATCAAGAAACGCTTTGCTCTCGACAATGCTGCGCCACGTGTCAATGTTTCCCATAATCTCATTGCGACATGATGTGAGAATATTGGTTGGGAGGAAGTAAGACCCGACGGCAATGATGTTGTTGCCTGGTTGGATTTGGAAGTAATAGCCCCCACGCAAAGATTTCTTCCCTTTTGCACAGATGAAAGCACCCATGTGGCGCTTATAAGGTGTTTTGTCGGGTGAAAAGCGTGTGTCGCGATGGAAGCGGTAGGTGCAATCACGTACCGTGAGGTGTGCCACTTCTGTATCGATGAGGCTTAACTCGGTTATGGCTTCAGCAACGCCTTGTTCAAATGCCTGTCGGGCTTCGTCATAGGCGGCTCTGTTTGCTTGAAACCATTCTCGGTTATTATTGGCAGCAATTTGCTTTAAGAAATCTTGTATTTGGTTGATGTTCATCTTTGTTTGTTTTGGGTGGAGGAATGCTAGGAATTTCTAGGCTCTCCTAGTTTTCCTAAGTTTTCCTAAGTTTTCCTAAGTTTCCCTAGGTTTTCCTAGTTTTCCTAGGTCTCCCTAGTCTCCCTAGGTTCTCATAGGCGGGCGAACACATAGGTTCGCCCCTACTTGGCTCTCCTATTGCTAGGAAGTCCTCTCTTTATTACCTCTTTCTCAATTCCTCAATATTTGCCTTGATGGCGGCGATTTTCTCTTCCGAATCGCTTTGCTTTTTGCGTTCTTTGGCGATGACCGCTTCGGGTGCGTGGGCAACAAACTTTTCATTAGAAAGTTTGGCTTTGATGCCTTTGAGAAAACCCTCGAGATGAGCAAGTTCTTTTTCGAGCTTTTCGATTTCTGCCTTCACATCAATGAGATTGCCCAATGGCACGGCATAAGCGTTCGTTCCCACCATGAAACCAGAAGCATCGCCACTCTTTTCTTCGACCACGTTCATCGCATCAAGGTTGCCCATTTTCAGCACCACGGCATCATAGGCAGCGTAAGGGTTGGCAGCGATAATTTCAAGCGTGAGGGGCACTTTCGGTGCAATGTTCTTTTGATTGCGGATGGTGCGAATACCTGCCACGATTTGTTTCACTGCTTCAATGTCGCTGATGCGCTGGCGGTCTTCTGCTGTTGGGGCATCGAGGCGCAACTCTTCTTTCATGATACTTTCGCCTATTTGACGCTCATAGATGTGTTGCCAAAGTTCTTCGGTGATGAACGGCATGAACGGATGGAGCATGCGCAAGAGTGTATCGAAGAAAGCAAGTGTTGCTTCGTAGGTTGCTTTGTCGATGGGTTTTCCGTATTCGGGTTTGATCATCTCCAAATACCAACTTGAGAATTCGTCCCAGAAAAGTTTATAGACGGTCATGAGGGCTTCCGAGATGCGGTAATGCTTGAATTGTTCCTGTAATTCGGCGTTGACCTCACGCAGTTTGGCTGCAAACCATGCAATGGCAATTTGGCTTTCGGCAGGTTGCGCAATGGTTTCGTCCACTTGCCATCCCTTCACCAAGCGGAAAGCGTTCCAAATCTTGTTGTTGAAGTTGCGCCCTTGTTCGCAGAGGCTTTCATCAAAGAGGATGTCGTTGCCGGCTGGTGCAGAAAGCATCATACCCATGCGTACGCCATCTGCTCCATAGCGGTCGATGAGGTCGAGTGGGTCGGGCGAGTTGCCAAGGCTTTTGCTCATCTTGCGTCCGAGGTTATCGCGCACAATACCTGTAAAATAGACGTGTTTGAAAGGATAAGTCTTGCGGTATTCATAGCCCGCCATGATCATGCGTGCTACCCAGAAGAAGATGATGTCGGGACCTGTTACGAGGTCGCTCGTCGGATAGTAATATTGGAGTTCTTCGTTTTCGGGTTCATTGATGCCATTGAACACAGAGATGGGCCAGAGCCAACTTGAAAACCATGTGTCAAGACAATCGCTTTCTTGTTCTAAGTCGTTGGTTGTGAGTGTAGGGCAGATTGCTTGTGCCTTTGCGAGTGCCAAGTCGGCATTTTCTGCCACAACTGTATGCGCTTTGCCTTCATTATCTTTGAAATAATAGGCAGGTATGCGATGTCCCCACCAGAGTTGTCGGCTGATGCACCAATCCTTGATGTTTTCGAGCCAATGGCGGTAGGTGTTTTTGTATTTCTTGGGATAGAATTCGATTTCGTCCGACATGACAGGTTCGAGGGCGATGTCGGCAAAATGTTGCATACTGAGAAACCATTGGGTTGAAAGTTTGGGTTCGATGGGTACGTTGGTTCTTTCCGAATAGCCCACCTTGTTGTCATAGTCTTCGATGCGTGCCATGAGATTGGCAGCTTCTAAATCGTTGGCGATTTGTCGGCGCACGTCCATTCGGTCTTTACCCACATATAGCCCAGCCGCTTCTGAAAGCGTACCATTATCGTTGAAAATGTCGATGGTTTCGAGCTGGTGTTTCAGTCCGAGGGCGTGGTCGTTGATGTCGTGTGCAGGCGTTACCTTCAAACAGCCTGTTCCAAATTCGGTGTCCACATAGTCGTCTTCTATCACAGGAATGACCCTGTTCACGAGTGGCACGATGACACGCAAACCCTTGAGCCACGTGTTTTTTTCATCGTTGGGATTGATACACATTGCCGTGTCGCCCATGATGGTTTCGGGGCGTGTGGTGGCAACGATGGCATAATAGCCAGCTGCATCTTTATGAACAACGTTCGTGTCAGAGATTTGATTGCCTGCCTTTTCTTGGTCGTCGGGTGCAACGTAGTATTTCAGGTGATAGAGCTTTGAATGCTCGTCTTTGTAGATAACCTCTTCGTCTGATAGGGCGGTTTGGGCACTTGGATCCCAGTTCACCATCCGTACGCCACGATAGATGAGACCTTTTTCATAAAGATCGCAAAACACTTTGATGACGCTTTCGCTGCGTGGGTCATCCATGGTGAATGCCGTACGACTCCAATCGCATGAACAACCGAGTTTGCGGAGCTGTTTGAGAATGATTCCGCCGTGTTCGCGTGTCCAATCCCATGCGTGTTCGAGGAATTTTTCGCGTGTCAGGTCGGTTTTCTGAACGCCTTGACTTGCCAAGCGTGCCACGACTTTTGCTTCTGTGGCGATGCTGGCGTGATCAGTGCCAGGAACCCAGCAAGCATTCTTTCCCTCCATGCGGGCACGGCGCACGAGAATGTCTTGAATGGTGTTGTTGAGCATGTGTCCCATGTGGAGCACACCGGTTACGTTGGGTGGAGGAATGACCACCGTATAGGGCTCGCGCCCATCAGGTTTAGAACTAAAGAGATCGTTCTCTAACCAATACTCATACCATTTTGATTCGACCGCCTGTGGGTCATATTTGCTTGCTAATTCCATTTCGGTGTATGTTTGTTTTTTATTACTTTTTGATGCGCTTGGCTTGTCGCTTCGACGAACAAGGAAGTTTTTTAAGATAGACCTTAATTATAAAAACGTGGCAAATTTACGAAAAATCATCGAAAAAAGCGTATCTTTGCACATCAATTCGCATGCGAGGAATCGCATTTTAACCTTTATTATTTTAGGAAATTGCATACAAAAGAAGAAAAGTTGGCAGCCTTCGAGCGATTGCTCGATGTGCAGGAACGCCTCAGAAAGGAATGTCCATGGGACAGAAAACAAACGTTTGCGTCGTTGCGTTCTCACACTATTGAGGAGGCTTTTGAATTGGCAGACGCACTGATGGATGCCGATAAGAAGGCGATTTGTAAAGAGTTGGGTGATGTGGCAGAACATGTGGTGTTCTATTCCATGTTGGGAAGCGAAACGGGCGACTTCGATATAGCCGACGTTTGTAATGCCCAGTCTGATAAACTGATGTTTCGACACGATTTTATCGATTGGACGGGTTGGCACGTTGCCGATGAAAAGCTCACCATCAACCCACAAGGGCAGGTGGTTTACAAGGATGAGCTTCTGCAAACACCATCCGAGGATGCACCAAAGACGGCTACGGCAGTAGAGTCTACATGGGAACAGCGCAAACAGAAAGAACGCGATGGTAATGAGACCGTGCTTTCGGGTGTGCCTCGTTCGCTACCGAGTCTCATCAAAGCATATCGCATTCAAGACAAGGCGCGCAACGTGGGGTTCGATTGGGAGAACAAAGAAGACGTTTGGGAAAAAGTGGCAGAAGAACTCGAAGAACTCAAAACCGAACTTCGGAAGGAAAACGAGGAGGCAAGCGAGAAGGAATTGGGTGATTTTCTCTTCTCTGTTATCAATGCCGCACGGCTTTATCGCATCAATCCCGACAATGCACTCGAACAAACCAATCGGAAGTTTATCCGCCGTTTCACCTATGTGGAGCAACAGGCAAAAGCCAAAGGGAAGGAATTAAAGGACATGACACTTGCCGAGATGGACGAACTTTGGAATGAAGCGAAAAGCAAAGAAAATACAGCGGAGGCGTCGTCTGTAAAGCAATCCTAGAAAATTTAAGTTTTTCTGAAAAACGCTAAAATACTTTGGGATAAAATCGTTTCACCCAGAGCGACCCTCTACGAAAATCCTAACCACCCTCTCTCATAGCAAAAATGGGTAAAAAACAAGCATTAGACCTCAATAACGAGGAATTTCAAAAGGCACTTCAGATTGTGCAATTCACCCGTAATTCGCTCTTCCTCACAGGACGGGCAGGGACGGGAAAATCCACATTCTTGCGTTATATCTCCGAGAATGTGAAGAAAAAGCACGTTATCCTCGCCCCAACGGGTATTGCTGCCATCAACGCAGGTGGGGCAACGCTCCATAGTTTCTTTAAAATTCCACTTCATCCGCTTTTGCCCAACGACACGCGCTATTCGCCACGAAAAATTCGTGAAACGTTGAAATACAACAGCGAGAAAATTAAACTCCTTAAAGAACTCGAACTCATCATCATTGATGAAATCAGTATGGTGCGTGCCGATATTGTTGATTTTATCGACAGAGTGTTGCGCATTTATAACCGCAACATGCGAGAACCTTTCGGTGGTAAGCAATTGCTACTTGTGGGCGATGTTTACCAATTGGAACCAGTGCTGAAGGAAGACGACAGGCAGTTGCTCAGTCCCTATTATCCGAGTGGTTTTTTCTTTCATGCAAAGGTGTTTCAAGGCTATAATTTGGTGAGCATCGAACTCAAAAAAGTTTACCGACAACACGACCCCACCTTCATTTCTATCCTCGATCACATCCGGACGAACAACATTCTTGATACCGAACTCGAGCGCATCAACCAACAAGTCAATGCGGTAGCCCAATCGCCTACCGACCAATCGCTTTCCATCACGCTTTCTACACGCCGCGACACGGTGGATTATATCAATCAACAGGAACTCGAAAAACTTGCAGGTGAGGTGGTTACATTCCATGGAACGCTCAAAGGCGATTTCCCTGAAAACACATTGCCTACGCCCATTGAACTCACCATCAAGGTGGGAGCACACGTGATGTTCATCAAAAACGATGCTGAACACCAATGGGTGAATGGAACGTTGGGCATAGTGAGTGGTATTGATGAGTTGGAGGGACTGATCTACGTGCGTAACGAAGAAGGCAAGGAATTGCAAGTGGGACAGGATTTTTGGGAAAACATCGTTTATACGTTCAATACCGAAGAACAGCGCATCGAGGAAAAAGTCATCGGCAGCTACGTACAATTCCCGCTCAAACTGGCGTGGGCAATCACCATCCACAAGAGCCAAGGTCTCACGTTTAAGAACGTAAACATCGACTTCGGTAGTGGTGTTTTCGCAGCAGGACAAACCTATGTTGCCCTCTCGCGTTGCACCCACCTCGAAGGCATCCGACTTCAAAAGCCCATTCGTCGCAAAGATATCTTTGTTAAACCTGAAGTGGTGGGTTTTGCACGCCGCTATAACGATGGAAATAGGATCAAAGAGGCACTCTCGCAAAGCAAAGCCGACAAGGAATACCACGATGCCATCACAGCTTTCGACAAAGGCGACTTTGATGGTTTTCTTGCCAACTTCTTTTTAGCAATCCACAGTAGGTACGACATCGAAAAACCGGGTGTTAAGCGATTTATCAGACGAAAGCTGAATGTCATCAATCAGCTCAAAGCCGAAGTCAAAACACTCAAAGAAGAAATGGAAAGTAAGCAGGATTTTCTTAAAAAACTCTCTACCGAGTACGTCTTGATGGGCAAGGAATGCGAAAGAGAAGGTATGAAAACAGCTGCCATCAACAACTATAAAAAAGCCCTTGAACTCTATCCCGATAACCCCATCGCAAAAGAACGACTTGCGCGGGTTAAGTAAAAACAATCCCCCCCCAAAAAAACACTGTAATGCATAGAAATAAACTTCATTCATATGAACCACAACCCATTACGCTTCAGTAACTTGCAAATTCTTATCGCCTCTTTAGGACTTTTGTTGGTTTCGGCTTGCAACCATCGGCGCACCTATGCAGAGCCGACGGGCGACACCATTCCAGCCTCGGCTTTTATGCCGTTGCCTGCCGACACGATTCCCGACATCAATCTGAAGGACATCACGGGCTTTGATTTCCCAAAATTCAAAATCAAAAGTCAAAATGTTATTGCGTTCGATAGTCTTAGTATTGCTGCCGATGAGGAAGAACCCAGCAGCGGAAACTATGCCGCAACACTTTTGTTCGACTCCATTCCTTCCCCCAGTTTTTATGCAAAAATCAACCAACGTGCGGCAATCGACACATGTTGGAAAATCAAAAATGATTTTTATGTCTATCAAAAGAAAGACAAGCAGGGCGGAAAATACAAGCTGTCATTTTTCAAGGGCAGTCAGCAAATGGAAATCCAGCACCTCAATGCAGATTTAATGAAGTAGCCTGCACATCTGCGAGAAAACGATGAACAATCTGCACAGAGACCATCAGGCACAATCCCTTTGGTCTTTAATGACCGATTTTGGTTAAAGGATTAAAAATATTAAGCACTTGTATTAAAAAGAATTAATACAAGTGCTTTTTCTTTTCCCTTTATCTTATTTATTAATATCTTTGCTACATCATCTTTTTCCTAATCATCATAAAAGATAGTGTCATGAAACAGAATTTTTTTACACTCATCATCTGCCTATGCGCAGCAATTAGCATGAAAGCACAAAACGAAATAAGTTTTTATATTTCGGAAAAGTTGCCTATGAAGGAACCGCTCACACTCATCTTCCAAAATGCCGAGGGCGAATCGCTACCCCTGAAAGGAACAGAACTGGATGGATTGGAACAGTTTGATCACACAGACAACGGACGCATTGGCTACCGATTTAAACTCACAAAAAAACAAGTGCGCATCGTCTCTACGGAAGATATCGAAACCATCATTTTTGAAAGCGTAAAGGTGCAGCAATTTGACGCATCAAAATGTCCAACGCTCAAAACGCTGAAACTCAAAAACAGTACACTGCTCGAACAACTATCTGTGAACGAGGAACTTGTTACGCTCGACGCACGCAATGGAAAACTCGCAACGTTAAACCTCAGTCATTGCAGCCGCTTAGAATATGTAAACGTCAATCGCAACAAACTCACCCGTCTGTCGCTTCCCGAGTCGGTCGTAACCCTTGCTTGTTCTTATAACCAACTGACCGACTTCAACTTCACACATTGCACCAACCTGCGCAACCTTGCCCTCACCAACAACGCCCTCACAGGCGAAAGCTTCACCACACTTGCCAACCAATTGCCACATTTCACAGTGGGCGAACACAATCTTTACATCATCGATGCCAAGAAAGTGACTGGCTATACCGCCAATGCGCATAAAGAATCTGATCTTATCACGCTCTATCAGAAGCATTGGAAGGTTTACGGATGGAATGCCGATAACCAACTCGACATCATTTGTTTAGATGGCTATCAGCCGCCTTTCGTCAGTTTCGTCTTTCCCGAAAGCGAACTGAACAAAACAATAGAGATTGCTGGTGATTATTCCAACCTCATCAGCACCAAGGGATTGAAGAAAATCTATTCAAAACAAGACGTTGCCGAGGGCGATAGATACCTCATCACCGACCGCTATGCGCGCATCGAAGCCAACTTTAAATCGTTCATCACACTCCGAAACACCACTGAAGCTGAAGAAATTGTGTTCGGTAAGGAAAACGACATGGAATTTCTCTCACTCTCCGACTTCCACGTAGACACACTTTCGTTGCCAGTCAGCCTGCCACTGAAGACGCTCGCATGTACCCGTTGCAATCTGAAAGAACTCAATGTCAATGCGTCGCTTGAAAAACTCTACTGCACTTATAACCAACTCGAAAAGCTCGACCTCAGTATTGCCGAGGGATTAAAATATGTTTCGTGCCACGAGAACAAAATCACAGGCGCAGCCATGACCCAGCTCATCCATAGTCTGCCCGAGCAAACAACCGATGCCGAAGCACGCATCATCGTGCGGTCAGATGCCAACGAAGCCCCCTATTCCGACAACATCATCTCCCATACCGACATTTCCCTTGCCAACGCAAAACATTGGCGGGTCTTTGGGTTCAGTAAGGACTGGGATGAATATGAAATCACGCCCGCTGCAGGCATCGACAGCATAGAAACACACACTTCGCCCAAAGCCGTTTATTCCATCCATGGACAACGATTACCAGAGGGCGCAAACCACCCACAAGGTATCTACATCATTGATGGACAAAAGACCATCATTCGATGAGGATGGATTTTCAGTTTTTCGGACGCCCACACAAGAGCCCCCCTGCCATTCCCCATCTTACATTTTCCTTTCAAAGCTAACTGCATAGATCATTTGGCTTGATTATCAGTTGGAGACTGTCTCGAAATAAGGTTTCGATTCAGTCTCCTTTTTTTGTTTTCGCATTCATTTTCGCTTTTGTGTCTGATGGTTGTCATCCATAGCCTTGCATTATTCGGGCATTAAAGACCAAAAGATAGTAGTTTTTATGGAGAAATGCGTATCTTTGCACTGTTCGTTCTTCGAACGCTTGCCAAAGCAAAAAACGACTAAATGAAATTGAAATAAAAAATGCTTTTATGAAAAAAAATATCTATCCAAAGCCTGAAGATGCCGCACGCGCACTCATTCTTCACATACTTCAACTTGCTGAACAAAGTCCACGCCCAGTGTTCAACATTGCCTTGAGTGGTGGCAATACGCCTGCATTGATGTTCGACATTTGGGCAAGCGAATTTCTGCGCCAAACCCAATGGGAACGCCTGCGTTTCTTTTGGGTTGACGAGCGTTGTGTGCCGCCCACCGACAGACAAAGCAACTATGGCATGACACGCCGTCACCTCTTCGACCACGTGCCAATTGCCGACTGCAATATTTTTCGTATCCATGGTGAAAACGATCCGCAAGACGAGGCGGAACGCTATGCTGCCCTCGTTGCCAAAGAAGTGGCGTGCATTGAGGGCATGCCTGTTTTCGACTTTGTTCTCTTGGGGGCTGGCGACGACGGACACACATCTTCCATTTTTCCCGGGCAAGAAGAGCTGTTGCACACAGAAGAAACCTACGCCGTTTCTGCACACCCTGAAACCCAACAACTACGTATCGCACTCACAGCCCAACCCATCCTTCACGCACTGAACATCGCTTTCTTGATGACAGGACCATCGAAAGCCCCTATTTTACAATCGTTCTCCGACCCAGAAGAGATGCGCCCTGCCGCTTTTGTGGTGAAAAATGCCCTGCGAGAAGTGGAAATCTTCGCCGATGAGGCTGCGGGAAGAAAGCAAGATGAGTAGGCAGACATTCATCACATACAGATTTCCATACTCCTCCTTTCTTTTGATTTCTTAAAAAAAATCATTACCTTTGCCTTTTCAATTTCACGACAAGTTTCAAGAGGCAGTTTTTTTTTATTTGCAGCCTTCTTTGAATGATGCTAACAAGACAGGAGAGACAAGCCACAAAGCGTATGAAAAATAAAATAGAAGTACAGGGTGCAAGGGTGCACAATCTCAAAAACATCGATGTTGAAATGCCACGCAATGCCCTCGTGGTCTTCACCGGACTATCGGGTTCAGGAAAAAGTTCCTTGGCTTTCGACACCATTTTTGCCGAAGGACAACGTCGCTACATCGAAACGTTTTCTGCCTATGCCCGCAACTTCCTCGGAGGAATGGAACGCCCCGATGTAGACAAAATTACGGGATTGTCGCCTGTCATTGCCATTGAACAAAAGACGACCAACAAAAACCCTCGTTCTACGGTGGGCACCACCACCGAAATCTACGATTATCTGCGCTTACTCTACGCCAGAGCTGGCACAGCCTATTCCTACATGACGGGCGAGGCAATGATAAAATATTCGGAAGAAAACGTTGTTGAGAAAATCATCCACGACTATGCCGAGCACAAAATCTACATCCTCGCACCCGTGGTGAGAAACCGAAAGGGACACTATCGGGAACTCTTTGAACAGCTCAGAAAAAAAGGCTATCTTTATGTGCGAATAGATGGAGAAGTGGTTGAAATTCAGCGAGGAATGAAGGTTGATCGCTATAAGAATCACAACATTGAAGTGGTCATCGATAAACTGAAGATGGGCACTGCCGATGATGCGTCTTTCCGTGAACGGCTCACCAAAACAGTTGCCACGGCAATGAAGCAAGGCGACTCGCTCATCATGATTTTGGATGCCGACAGTGGTGAAGCAAAATTCTTCTCGAAACGATTGATGGATCCACAAACGGGCATCGCCTACAAAGATCCAGCCCCCAATATCTTTTCTTTCAATTCGCCCGAAGGAGCATGTCCGCATTGCAAGGGGCTGGGCTGGGTCAATGAACTCGACCTGAACAAAATCATCCCCGACTTTTCACAAAGCATTTATGAAGGAGGAATCGTTCCGCTGGGGAAATATAAAAATCAAATGATTTTCTGGCAAATTTCTGCCATTTTGGAACGTTATTCACTCGACTTGAAAGCGAAGCTCAGTGAACTACCAACTGAGGCTCTGAATGAAGTTCTCTATGGCTCACTTGAAAAGCTGCGAATTTCAAAGGATTTGGTGCATACGAGTTCCGACTATTTTGTGAACTTCGATGGCGTGGTGAAGTATCTGCGGTCCATCATGGAAAGCGACGAAACGGCAGCGGGAAAAAAATGGGCAGACCAGTTCATCGCCGAACGAAAATGTCCCGAATGCAACGGACAGCGGCTCAATCGTGAAGCGCTCTCTTATCGCATTTGGGACAAAAACATTGCCGAACTGTCCGAAATCGACATTGCCGAACTTTCGCAGTGGCTCGATGAAGTGGAAAATCACCTTTCTGATAAACAAAAACGCATCGCCAACGAAATTCTTAAGGAAATCAAAAAGCGCATCGGCTTTTTGCTCAATGTGGGATTGGATTATCTCTCGCTCAATCGACAAAGCGGTACACTATCGGGGGGAGAAAGTCAGCGCATCAGGCTGGCAACACAAATTGGGTCACAATTGGTCAATGTGCTGTATATCTTAGACGAACCTTCCATCGGACTTCACCAGCGCGACAACGACCGACTGATTCAGTCACTTTGCGAATTGCGCGACTTGGGCAACACGGTCTTGGTCGTGGAACACGATGAAGACATGATGCGTGCAGCAGATTGGATCGTAGACATCGGACCTTTGGCAGGCAGGAAAGGCGGTGAGGTGGTTTTTCAGGGAACTTTCAACGATATGCTCCAGAGTCAAACCCTCACAGCACAGTATCTCAATGGCGAACGCACCATCCCAGTTCCCGAACAACGAAGGGATGGCAATGGGTTGAAAATCAGTCTAAAAGGTTGTTCTGGAAACAATCTTAAGAACGTCGATATTGATTTCCCGCTCGGCACGCTGACCGTTGTTACGGGTGTTTCTGGTTCGGGCAAGAGTACGCTCATTAACGAAACCCTGCAACCCATTCTTTCGCAACATTTCTATCGTTCGCTGAAACGTCCGATGCCCTACACGAAAATCGAGGGCATGGAAAATATCGACAAAGTGGTCAATGTAGACCAAAGTCCCATTGGGCGCACTCCACGCAGTAATCCAGCCACCTACACAGGCGTCTTTTCCGACATTCGCACGCTCTTTGTTGGGCTGCCGGAAGCCAAGATACGAGGCTATAAACCTGGACGATTTTCTTTCAACGTGAAAGGCGGACGCTGTGAAACCTGCGGCGGAAATGGTTATCGAACCATCGAAATGAACTTCTTGCCCGATGTGATGGTGCCTTGCGAAACGTGTTATGGCAAACGCTATAACCGAGAAACACTCGAAGTGAAATACAAAGGAAAATCAATTGCCGATGTGTTGGACATGACCGTAAATCGTGCGGTGGAGTTTTTTGAGAACGTGCCGCATATCCTTCCGAAAATCAAGGCTTTACAGGATGTTGGTTTGGGTTACATCAAACTCGGACAGAGTTCCACAACGCTCTCTGGAGGAGAAAGTCAGCGGGTGAAGTTGGCAACAGAATTGGCAAAACGTGACACGGGCAGAACGCTCTATATCCTTGACGAACCCACAACAGGTTTGCATTTTGAAGACATTCGAGTTTTGATGGGTGTTTTGCAACGATTGGTGGACAGAGGCAACACTGTGATTGTCATTGAACACAACCTTGATGTTATCAAATTGGCAGACTACATCATTGACATGGGACCTGAAGGCGGACGTGGTGGTGGACGTGTCGTGGCAACCGGTCGTCCCGAAGAAGTCGCTCAATGCAAAGAGAGTCACACGGCACCTTTCCTTCTTAGGCGATAGGAATTGCTGGTGTTTTGCGCAGTACTCATCATTTCTGCACCAAAAAATCTTGAAAAAGGTTTGTCATTTAAAAATTTTATTGTAACTTTGCAGCCGCAAAAGAGGAGTATATAATGCACCCTTAGCTCAGTTGGTAGAGCAACTGACTCTTAATCAGTGGGTCTAGGGTTCGAGTCCCTAAGGGTGTACAGGGTGAAGGTGAATGGCGAAGACTTGAATTTTTCAAGCTTCGTCATTTTTTTTTATAGTTTTCCTAGGAAGCATAGGAAGTCTAGGAAAATCTAGGAAACCTAGTAAGCCTAGGAAAATCTAGGAGACCCTAGGAAAACCCAGGAGCCCCTAGTCCCCTAGGAAGCCCTAAGAAAATTATATTTGCCCCTTGTAACATTTGTCGGGCAAAGAAATTTTGGTAGTTTCTCAGAAATTCATTACTTTTGTCTACCAAAACAACTAAAACATAAAGAAGATGAATTTAAAAATACGTTTATCGCTGATGAATTTCCTTGAGTTTGCCACTTGGGGGGCTTATCTTACTTCGATGGGGCGCTATCTTGGTAACCTCGGAATGGGCGAACACATCGGTTGGTTCTACTCTATGCAAGGCATCGTGTCGATCTTCATGCCCGCACTTATGGGCATTGTTGCCGACCGTTGGATTCCTGCGCAACGCCTACTTGGCTTGTGTCATCTTTTGGCAGGTGGGTTTATGCTCGCCACGGCTTTCTATGGGCAAAGTGCAGCTGGCGCAGTGGATTTCTCCACATTTTTCACACTCTACGCCCTGTCCGTAGCATTCTATATGCCAACGCTCGCTCTCTCTAATTCAGTAGCCTACACGGCACTATCGAGCGCAGGAATGGATACCATCAAAGACTTCCCTGCCATCCGTGTTTTTGGTACGATAGGTTTTATTTTGACCATGTGGTGTGTCGACTTAATGGGCTTTCAAGGCAATCAAAACCAGTTTATCACGTCTGCATTCGTCAGTTTCTTGCTCTTCGCCTATACATTCAGCCTTCCCAACTGTCCCACAGCTCCTAAAGCACAAACGAAAACATTCGTTGAGGCATTCGGTTTGCGAGCTTTCTCGCTTTTCAAAGACAAACGTATGGCGATTTTCTTCATCTTCTCTATGCTCTTGGGAGTGAGCCTTCAAATCACCAATTCTTATGCCAATCCTTTCCTCTTCAGCTTCGGGGCAGAAGAGATATATCGCACGAGTTTTGGTGTGGAACATGCCAACATTCTCATCAGTCTTTCTCAGGTGAGCGAAACGGTTTGCATCTTGCTCATTCCTTTCTGTATGCGCCGCTATGGTATTAAAAACGTGATGCTCATCGCCATGTTTGCGTGGGTGTTGCGCTTCGGACTTTTCGGACTGGGTGATCCAGGTTTCCCCGGCGTGCTGTTGCTTTTGACATCAATGGTTGTCTATGGTGTAGCGTTCGATTTCTTCAATGTATCGGGTTCGCTCTTTGTGGATAAAAACACCGATGCGTCGATTCGTTCATCAGCACAAGGCTTGTTCATGCTCATGACAAACGGAATAGGTGCAACAATTGGTACGCTGGCTGCACAAGCTATTGTGAATCATTTCACACATGCAGAACAGATTGCGACTGGCACTGTTACCGTGGGCAACTGGCAAGCTTGTTGGTTCATCTTCGCAGCCTATGCGCTCGTGGTGGGCGTAACGTTTGCCATCATCTTTCAACCCAAGAAAAATGTATGAAAAAGAAAATAAAGGTAGAGCTTCAAGGTATTGTTAGCCTCTTGCGCAATCGCCACATCTCCCTTTTCGTGCTTACGAATGTGGCGAAAACCCATCAGTTGGCAATCATTTGTGACCCAAGTATGGTGAAGGAATTCGACCTGCGCCATAGTCCGATAGCCTATACTGACGATCTTCTGCCAGAAGTGCTTTTCAAGCTCTTTCCTGCTTTCAACAGCGAAAGCTACGAAGTGCTTATCAACAGCATTTCATACGGCAATTACAAGGCTTTCATTATTCATAAAGAGACGCTCGACATGACGCCCATCCGTGTGAGCGAAGCCTTGTTGTTGGCGCAAATTGCGAAGTTGGAAATCTTCATAGAGGAAGTGCTTTTCATGCGACAAGGTACGAAATACAATGCGACAGACCCCCGTATGTCGCTGCCCCTCAATGCGCTGAGCATGGATATGTTGCAAGATGCTCTCGAACTTGCCGTGGCTGACGAGAACTATGAATTGGCATCGAACCTTCGCGACGAAATTGAACGTAGGAAAAACAATGACGAAGAAAGATTGCCTTTAGCTTAGGTGTTTCTTAATTTACTCCCCTCGAGCAACTTAGGGCAAAAACTATCAAACGCACATTTTTCACAAAGTGGGCGCAAACTCTTGCAAACATAGCGTCCATGGAGCAAAATCCAATGATGGGCTGACGTAACTTCGGCTGTTGGGATGTGGCGCATGAGATAGTCTTCCACCTTTCGGGGTGTGTCAGCATCAGTTGGCACCAAGCCCAATCTGCGGCTCACACGGAAGACGTGCGTGTCTACTGCCAGAGTGGGTTTACCAAACCAAACAGCTTGTACCACATTGGCGGTCTTCCGTCCAACACCTGACAAACGCGTGAGTTGATCGCTTTCGCTGGGCACTTCGCCCCCAAATTCGTCCATCAGTTTGCGTGCCATCTCCACTAAATGGCGTGATTTAGCATTCGGATAAGACACACTCCTGATCAAGTCGAACACATCCTCTACCTCAGCTGCTGCCATTGCTTTTGCATCGGGATAGCGAGCGAAAAGTGCTGGTGTTACCTCATTGATACGTTTATCGGTGCATTGCGCTGAAAGTAAGGTGGCAACGAGCAATTGAAAAGCCGACCCGAAGTCTAATTCGGTGGTAACTTCGCCCATTTGTTCACGAAAATAATCCAAAACGTTTTTGTATCTTTCTTTTCTTGTCATCTTCTTTTGTTTTTTACCCAAATCCGGTCATTAGACCGCCTAGCGTTTTATTTATCAACTTTCCAACTGCTAACATCCGCTTGTTGGGGAACTTCTGAAATTATATGAAGATCAAAATTACAAAATTCTCATAGTTTTGCTTCTATTTTATATATGTTTTTGTGTTATTTAATAAGTTTTAAATGTGAAAAGAATTTTGGCATTTTCTTTTGAGATAAGAAAATAAAATTATAACTTTGTGTACTTAAAATAGCACTAAGAGATAAGGTTGATTTTTATCAATAAGGAATAAAAAGAAACTTTATAAAAATACGAGAATTGCAATCTGCAAAGTGTATGTCTTATAGGAAATGCGTCATATATCAAAAGCAATTGCAAACAAATTTTTATTCTTCTTCCTTTAATTGAAAGCTTCAAGTCAGCGCGTGATGCGTGTGCTTGAAGCATTTTTTTACCCCCAATCGGTCTAATGACCGAATTGGGGGTAAAATATATATTGTTGTTTGAGTATATTTGGAGTTATGCGATGCGTCCGCTTGTGGTTTATTCTTGGCATTGAATGGCGGTTTTGCATTCTTCCATGAGCCATTTTGGCGTACTCGTTGCCCCACAAATACCCACTGTTGATTTACCAGCAAACCAACGCATGTCAATCTCCGATGCACTTTCCACCTGATAGGAATTTGGATTAACCGACAGACATTCGTTAAAAAGCACCTTCCCGTTTGAACTCTTCCGTCCTGCAACAAAGACGATGACATCGTGACGAGCGGCAAAGCTGGCAATATTAGGCATCCGATTGGCAACTTGTCGGCAGATGGTATCAAAACTCTTGAAGGTTGCCATGGGTGAGATGTTGGCTTTGATGTATTCGATGATACGATGAAATTCGTTCAAGCTCTTTGTCGTTTGCGAATAGAGAAAAATGTCATGGTTGAGATCAAGCTGGTGCACATCTTCAAACTTCTCAATGACAATAGCTTTGCTGTGGGTCTGTCCCACCAGTCCCAAGACTTCGGCATGTCCATTCTTCCCAAAAATCACAATCGACCCTTTCTCACTCGGGTGCATGTCGCCGGTGGGGTGGGGTTGTGTCGGTGGTGCAACGTTGAGAGAAGGCAAACTGCGTTCGTATTGTTTTTTGATGCGACGTTGCAACGCCAACACCACAGGACAAGTGGCATCAATGATTTCGATGTTGTTGCGTTTTGCCAATGCATAGGTTTCTGGTGGTTCGCCATGGGCACGCAGAAGAACGGTTGCATCACGAAGTTGGCGCATTTCTTCGTGATTGATGGTGATCAATCCACAGGCAGCCAATCGTTCCACCTCCATACTATTGTGAACGATGTCGCCCAAACAATAGAGTTTTCGTCCTTTTTCTAATTCTTCCTCGGCTTTTTTTATTGCCGTAGTAACGCCAAAGCAGAAGCCACTTCCTTCATCGATTTCTATTTTTAACATTTTTATTTTTGCTTTTTAATGTGCAAGTGTTTGCATCCCTGCACGCTAATTGATTTAAAGCTCACAATAAAGCTCCGTGTTCGCGAGGTTTTTGCAAGGATTTGTCCATGTTCGCTCGCCTGTCATCAAATGTTCGCTTTCTTGTGGTCCCCACGTACCTGCTGGATAGCCATAGAGCGGAATCGAAGGGTTGGTTTGCCAATGGCGGAGGATGGGGTCGAAGAATTTCCATGATGCTTCCACTGCATCGCTGCGGGTGAAGAGCGTAGGGTCGCCTTGAATACAGTCGTCAATAAGACGTGCGTAGGCGTCCATGATGGGACTATTGCCCAGTTCGTTGTAACTGAAATCCATTGCCACTTGCTTCACGTCAAAACCTGCGCCCGGCACCTTCATACCGATCTTGAGCACCATTCCCTCGTTGGGCTGAATGCGTAGTGTGAGGCGGTTGGGAAGCGGTGATTGATGGCTGGCGTCTTGGAAAAGTTGATGGGGTGCAGCCTTGAAATGGATGACGATTTCGGTTACTTTCGTGGGCATTTGCTTGCCCGTTCGGATGTAGAACGGCACACCATTCCATCGCCAATTGTCGATTTCAAGTTTCATTGCTACGAAGGTTTCTGTGCGTGAGTCGGGATGGATGCCTTTTTCCTCTCGATAGCCCTTGCGATCGCCTTCGGCAATGTATTGTCCACGAACAATGTTGGTTTTGAAATCGCTTTCTTTCAAGGGTTTGAGCGACTCATAGACCTTGACCACTTCGTTACGAAAGTAGTCGGCATTGAACTTTGATGGCGGTTCCATTGCTGTGAGAGCAACGAGTTGCACAAGGTGGTTTTGCACCATATCGCGGAGCGCACCAGCCGTGTCGTAAAAGCCTCCACGATTTTCTATACCGAGATTTTCAACAGCCGTAATCTCCACATAATCAATGTAGTTTCTGTTCCATAATGGTTCAAAAATACCATTGGCAAAGCGGAACGCAAGGAGGTTTTGTGCCGTCTCCTTTCCCAAGAAATGGTCGATGCGATAGATCTGTTCTTCACGGAAAACATTGGCATAAATGTGATTGAGTTCCTGTGCCGAGTTGAGGTCGTAACCGAAGGGCTTTTCCACGATGATGCGTGCGCCTGCGGTGTTGAGTCCTGCGGCTTTGAGGTGTTGCGGGATGACGCCATAGAGCGAGGGCGGTGTTGAGAGATAGAAGAGCAAATTGCTGAGCGATGAATCGGCAGTTAGCGTTTCGAGGCGTTGGCGTAGTGAGGTATAACCATCGGGCTGTGCAGGGTCGAGTTGCACGTAATGCACGTGTGCCACAAATTTTTTCATTGCGACTTCTTCCCGTTCGTCTTCTTTGAGGAAGATATGTAGTTGTTCGAGGATGTATTTTTGATATTCTGCATCATCGAAATCCGTTCGCGATACACCCACGATTTTGAAATCTTCAGTGAGCCGTTTGGCTTTATAGAGCGAGTAAAGGGCAGGCATGAGCTTGCGTTTGGTCAGGTCGCCCGACGCTCCGAAGATGACCATTGCAAAGTTATCCTTGTTCATCTTTTTACGATTGTTTTTAATTGGTTGTCTGTGTTGATTGTTTGCTATTTTTAAACATTATAGTTTGTTGATTTTGTGTCGCCCCCATGTCCTGTCCAATTTTCGTGGAAGAACGTGCCACGTGGTGCATCACGGCGTTCAAATGTGTGTGCCCCAAAGTAATCGCGTTGTGCTTGCAACATATTGGCAGGCAGGTTGAGCGATGTGAACGAATGGAAATAATTCAATGCCGATGAGAAGGCAGGAGCGGGTATGCCGTTTTGGAGGGCAATTGTAACAATCTCTCGCCAACCACTGATCAATTCTCTGATTTCGTTTTTGAAATAAGGTGCAAGTAGCAAATGTTCAAGTTTGTTTTCCGTTTCGTATGCACGTGCGATTTCATCGAGGAACGCACAGCGAATGATACATCCACCGCGCCACATACGTGCAATTGATGCCATATCTAATTGCCAATCAAATGCGTCCGATGCAGCTTGCAATGTGGCAAAGCCCTGTGCATAGCTCACGAGTTTTGCAGCATAGAGTGCCGCATGGGTGTAATTTAAGATTTGTTCCTTGTTGAGAGATGTTACTTTGGTGTAATTGTTCTTGTAGAGTTCGTGTCCTTTTACACGCAATGCTTTGTTGGCAGACAAACTACGCTCAAACACAGCCGTAGCGATGAGACCAAGGGGTTGCCCGAGATCCAAAGCATTGATAACCGACCATTTGCCCGTGCCTTTCTGTCCTGCTGTGTCAAGGATATTGTCGATGAGCGAGCTTCCATTCTTTTCTTTGTGGCGCAAGATCTCTGCCGTGATTTCGATGAGATAGCTGTTCAGTTTTCCTTTGTTCCACTTTTCAAAGTTTTCTGCTATTTCCTCGTTCGATAGTTGGGCGAATTGTTTCAAAATCCAATAGGCTTCAGCAATGAGTTGCATGTCGCCATACTCAATACCATTGTGGATCATCTTCACGAAATGACCAGCTCCCTGCGCTCCTACCCACGAACAACAAGGTGTTCCGTCGTTCGCGCGTGCGGCAATGCTTTGCAGAATGTCTTTCACTTCATCCCAAGCCGACCGACTACCACCAGGCATTAGCGATGCTCCATTGAGTGCGCCTTCTTCGCCACCCGAAACGCCACAGCCTACAAAGCGGAAGCCTCGCTCTTCTGCCACAGCCACTCGGCGATTTGTGTCCTGATAGTTAGAATTGCCGCCATCAATGAGGATATCGCCTGCATCGAGATGCGGGAAGAGTTGCTCCATGAGTTCATCTACTGCACTGCCTGCTCTCACCATCATCATGATTTTGCGTGGTCGGGCAATTGACTCCACGAATGCAGGGATGTCGGTATAGCCATTGATGGTTGTATTTTTCGCACGTCCAGCGATGAAACGCTCCACAACGCCTTCTTCAACGCCCTTCACCGTACGATTATAAACCGAAACTTGCCAACCCTTGTTGGCGATATTGAGTGCCAGATTTTCGCCCATCACTGCCAAGCCGATGAGTCCTATGTCTGATTTTTTTGCTGTTTCCATTATTTGTTTATCCTTTCTCTTTCTTTTTCTATTTTTATTTCTCTTGTTCGATAGCGGTGAAATTTATTGCGCTATCCATCAAGACAAAATTACTACTTTTGTTTTATTCCGTCGAATGTTTTTCAAAAAAGATGAGTTTTGTAATAAAAACAAGTTAGGAGTTCCCTATTGGTTCTAAGAGTTCCTAGGTTTCCTAGGAACTCTAGAGATCCTAGGAGAACCTAGTCTTCCTAGTTTTCCCTAGTCTTCCCTAGGTGGGCGAACAC
>JALFSW010000025.1 GCA_022779305.1 Prevotella sp.
AATAAGCAGACGCTTCTTGTACTACTTAATTTGTTATGTAAATCTGTTCAAAGAACGCTTTCTTAATTTTAGCACTCTCACCGTTTTCGTGAAAGCGAGTGCAAAGATACAACAAAAATAGCATTACCTCCAAATTTTTTCTTATATTTTTTGAAAATTATTTTTAAAAAGAATTTTACACCTTATATTATATAAAGAAAAAATTAAAGATTTAAGAACATAAAAACCTTTCTTGAATAATTCCTACCTGGAAAAATCATTTCATTAGATTGCTACTTAAAACTATAATTTTGGAAATATTCTATTATTTGTCCTCGTTGATTGACCTAAAATTTGGCTTGTCTGATAGGCTTATGCTCGAGAAAATTGAAAAACTGTAAGATCGCAAAGGATGCCCATGTCCCCTATCTTAAACCCAATTCGGTCTTAGAGACCAAACAGGTTGCGTCTGGTTCTCTGTGCAGATTGTTCTGCTTTTTATCAAAGATGGAGCGGTCTAATGACCGATTTGGGTTAACTCAAATGCAAATAAAATCAATACTATGCACGGATTTCACAAAAAAAATGTAATTTCGCATGCTGAAAGTGCTTTTTCATCAGCAAAAGTTCAAAAAAGAAAGCACGTTTTCGTTAAATCTGATGTCAATAAAAGGGTTGAATTTTAGGGATATGTCCCAACGGAGAACGGAAACAACTAAACGAAGTTGAAGAATAAATAAACAAACAAAACAAATAGAAAAATGATGAAGAATAAGATGAAATTTCTCTTGGCAGCGACAGCATTAAGTGCGGTGATTTCTTGTGGAACTTCAACAACTGTTCCTGTAAGCGGACGTTCGCAACGTATTTCCGTGAGCGACGGAGAATTGCTGACGCTCAGCAAACAAGAATATGCAAAATTTATGGCATCGGCAAAACGCTCTACTGACCTACGAAAATCACAAATGGTGGAAAGGGTTGGGCGCAGATTGGCTACTGCCGTAGAAAATTATTTACGCAACAATGGCTATGCTGCCGAAGTGAATAATTTCAATTGGGAGTTCAACCTTGTGCAAGACAAGCAGGCGAATGCTTTCTGTATGCCTGGAGGGAAAATCGTTGTCTATGAAGGTTTGTTGCCCATCACACAGGATGAAGCCGGACTTGCCATTGTTCTCGGACACGAAATAGCACATGCAGTGGCAAAACACAGTGCCGAACAGCTCACAAAGCGACAAAACCAACAAATAGGCACGTCGATTGTTGGGTCTATTCTGAATTCCACACTGGGAAGTGGTGTAGGTGATTTGGCGTCACAAGTAGCATCGGGAGCCTTGGAGATACGCAACCTCAAATACAGCCGCGACCATGAATACGAGGCCGACTATATGGGATTGATTTTCGCTGCAATGGCAGGCTACAACCCACAAACAGCAATCAGCTTTTGGCAACGCATGGCAAGTAGTTCAAACAAAGGATCGTCTGACTTCTTGAGTAGTCACCCCGCAGATAATAAACGCATTGCCTACTTGCAAACCAAAATGAACGAAGCCCTAAAATACTATCAACCAGCAACAAAGAAAACAACAACCAAGACTTTTCAAAACCCCTCATCATCAACAACAACTAATAAAAAGACGGGAAAGAGGAGATAAAAGTGATTTTTAAGCAGATGCTATAAATGACCTTTGTAGCATTAAGAAGAATGAACCGCAGGTCATTTATAGAACCTGTCTTAAACACTTGTCCAGTAAGTGAGCCTCAGTTAGAAGCCAATCGAGCCTCAGTCGCATTGCAACTGAGGCTCGATTAATTTATCCCAAATCGGTCGTTAGCTCGTGAGGGGTAAATGCTTTAAACCCAATTCGGTCATTAGAGACCAAATTGCTTGCATCTAATTGTCTGTGCAGATTGTTCAGTGCTTTATCGCAGATGTAGTGGGCTACTTCAAGAGAAAACGCTGAAGAAGATGCCGACAAGCGGGGCAAGCGGTTGGGAAGTGAATAAACCCAAATCGGTCATTAGGATTTCTTGGTGCTGTATGGCAGTGAGAAATCCTTTAGCTTTTCCCATATAGAAAGAAAGGATTGTCGAGTCTTTAGCGACCTCGCCAAATACAATATGTGTTTGTCCTTCGTCTTGGC
>JALFSW010000057.1 GCA_022779305.1 Prevotella sp.
CACCTGTTGCTAACCGACCATCTGTTACGTTAAACACCTGTCCCATGGCGATGTATTCTCCCGTGTAGAAGAAGTAATTATAGGCGGTGTAAAGGCTTGTAAGAAAAAGAATGCCCAAAACACATGTACCTATAATACCTGCCATTGGTCTTGGCATCTTCATTCCAAACAATCCCAATACGATTGCGCTCAGGAATGGAAGAAGAAGTATTAAAAATGCGTAATCAAACATAAGTATTTTTTTTATAACTTCATATTTTCAATACTGTTTACTTGGTCGCTGTGAAGATGACGGTAAACATTAATAATGATTGCTAATGCCACAGCTGATTCGGCTGCGCTTACTCCAATAGAGAAGATTGTGAAGAACATGCCTTCATATCCTTCGGGGTAAAGCAAACGATTGAATGCGGCGAAATTGAGGTCTACGCTATTTAGAATGAGTTCAACAGAGATGAGCATTGCCACCAAGTTGCGGCGTGTTACAAAACCAAACACACCGATGAAAAATAGCAACCCGCTAAGTGCAAAGAAATATTCTACTGGTATCATTTCTTGTTTTCCTCCTTTTTATTAATGTTTAAGATAACCAATCCACCAATGATACATGCCAATAAGAACAAAGAGATGAACTCAAAAGGCAATACATATCCGTATTTATCGGCACTCATCAGTTGTTTTCCAATAATGTCCATTGATATTTCTTTTGTTGCAAGCTCTCCTTTTGTTGTAAGTTCGGTGAGCAATTTATTCTTTAAAAATATGCCACCAACTGTTACAATGCCTATTAATGAGATGAGTGCAGCAATTAAAGTGCGTTTACCCATCCAGCGTTCAGAAAGACCTTGAAGTGTTCGCTTGCTAACCAACTGAATGGCAAAGATGTACATGACAGTGATACCACCAGCATAGATGCTGATTTGTGCTGCACCAAGGAAGGTGTAATCGAGTAGGAAGTAAAGACCAGCTACACCGAAAAGCACAAATAGCAAAGCGGTTGCAGCGCGCATAATGCGTTTTGTTGAAACGCAAAATATAGCAGAACCGAGTATTATCACTGCCAAAATTGCAAATATAATTAATTTAGCCATAACAATATCTCTTTATTTATTTGATCTTTGTATTAAACTTGCCAACTTCCCATGCTGCACCACCTTTAATGACATTAGGCAAAGAACCGCCTTTATAGACCTCTTTGTCCAGGTGGAGTTCTAATTTAGAACGGTCGAAAACGGCATTTTCAAAATCATTTGTGAACTCAATTGCATCGAAGTTGCAAGCATTGACACACAATTCACAGAACATACAATCACCTAAATCATATTGATAGTCCAGCAATTGACGCTTTTTTTTGCCCGTTTCTGGGTCGGTTGCCATTTCGCTACTGATGCGAATTGTTCCGTTAGGACATGCTTTTTCGCACATTAAACAAGCAACACATTTATAATTCTCATTCTCATCACGTTTGAAAACAAGCCGTCCGCGGTGGCGTTGGGCTATGTGAAGTGTTGTTTTACGGTTTTCTGGATATTGCTCTGTTGACTTTGGTGTGAAGTATTCCTTCATAGTGGTCTTCATACCAGTAGCGAGTGTCTTGAAAGCATTTCCAATCTCACCGAAATATGATTGTTTATTTTCCATCAGAATATTAATTCTTAATTTTCTAATTAATGGTTTCTTTGTCTTATGCGATGGTGAATGTCCAACCAAATGCGACACAGACGGTCATCATTACCAATATAAGCAAACTTAAAGGCATGAGATATTTCCATTCAAGTTTGAGGATTTGGTCTACACGCAAACGTGGGAATGTCCATCTCACCCACATCAAAAGGAAAACCACAAAGAATGACTTACCCAAAAACCATACGATACCTGGAATGTAATTCATCAATGCATCGAAACCTTCAATACCTATATTGATAGGTGCCCATCCTCCCAAGAATATCGTTGAAGCTAAGGCTGATACGACAAAGAGGTTGAGGTATTCTGCCAAGTAGTAAAAACCAAATCCCATACCACTATATTCTGTGTGATAACCAGCCGTTAATTCGCTTTCTGCTTCAGCTAAGTCGAAAGGTCCACGATTGGCTTCTGCATTGCCAGCAATAAGAAATACGAGAAAACCGAGCGTTGCAGGGATATGACCTTGGAAGATAAGCCATTGCCATGGACCTGTTTGTGCTTCAACAATACCCGATATTTGCATCGTTCCTGTAAGGATGACGGCTGAAATTAAACAGATACCAAGCGACAATTCATAAGAAATCATCTGAACGGCTCCGCGCATTGCAGAAAGTACGGAATATTTATTGTTACTTGCCCAACCTGCAATGAAAACGCCAAGGACGCCTATGGAGCTAATGGCTGTTACAAGAAAAATACCTACGTTAAAGTCTAATACATTTGCCCCTTTGTTCCATGGAAGGAAAGAGAAAGTGCCGATGGATGCAGCTATTACTAAGAATGGTGCAAGGTAAAAAAGAAGTCGATCGGCTTTGTCCACCACAAAGATTTCTTTGATGAGCATTTTAAGCACGTCGGCAAAGACTTGCAGCGTTCCCCACCAACCTACACGTACTGGACCAAGACGACATTGGAAGTAGGCACATACCTTACGTTCCATGAAAATCAAGATAATCGCCAAAACTGCGTAGCCAATGATGATGCCTAAACCGACAGCCACACATTCTATAAGAATAGTCCAAAAATCACTGAGTCCCAAGGTCATTCTGAGGAACTCGTCAAACCATCTTGTTACTATACTGAAATCAAACATCTATATTATTTATTTCTTTATTTTATTACTACAAGATAAGTCACATTAACGGTCAATATCGGGGATAACAAAGTCAAGCGCTGCACCTGTTGTTACAAGGTCGGCTATCTTTTGTCCTTGAAGCATCTTGTCCATTGCTCCAACCAATGTTAGACCCATTGGGCGGAATTTCATGCGATAAGCGCTCTTGTCTCCATGCGAATCTAAGTAGACACCAAATTCGCCACTTGCCCCTTCAACCGAGAAATACCACTGTCCTTCAGGAACTTTGATAACTGGCTTTTGCTTTATATAAAATTCTCCTTCAGGGATATTGTCAATCAGTTGCTCGATAATATTCAGACTTTCGTACATCTCTTTAATATGGCAGTAGTAGCGATCCATTGAATCGCCATTGGTCATGACCACTTCTTCAAAATCAACCTTGCCATACATTGCGTAAGGATGATGTTTTCTGACATCGTTTCTCCAACCGCTTGCTCTTCCAGCAGGACCTGTTACCGCATAATTTATACAATCCCTTTCATTCATTGCCCCAATACCCACGAAACGTTGATGGGTGATGATGTTATCACCGAATATGTCAAGGTATTCTTGAATCTTTGGACGCAGATATTTACAAAGTGCTTTTGTGTTGGCTACAAAATTTGGATCAATATCGGCTTGCAAACCACCTATTCTATAATAGTTTTGTATCAAACGCCCTCCAGTAGTTTCTTCCATCACGTTCAGAACGTGTTCGCGGTCGCGCATACCATAAAGCATACCTGTGAGTGCGCCCAAGTCTTGTGCGCAGCAAGATGTATAGAGCAAGTGATTGTCAATGCGTTGTAGTTCATCCATGATAGTACGGATGTACAGAATGCGCTCCGATAGTTCTATACCCATTGCCTCTTCAATAACGCCTACCAAAGCGTGGCGGTGCATCATTGCCGAAAGATAGTTCATTCTGTCGGTGAGGGCTAAGGTTTGTGGATAAGTATAGCTTTCACACATCTTTTCTATGCCTCGGTGGATATAGCCCAAATGAGGATAGATGCGTTTCACACTTTCGCCATCAAGTACTGTTTGCAAGCGCAATACACCGTGAGTAGAAGGGTGTTGAGGACCTATATTTACCACAAATTCATCATCGGTGAACAGCCTGTGTGTCGTTGAAACCAGTGTTCCATCGGTTGTTAGGTTCCATTCCGTTGTTGTATCTACTTCTATGTCATCCTCCGTGCTGTACATGTTCTTTGCAGGGTCCATATCATAGTCTTTTCTCAGTGGATGACCTACAAAGTCGTTACGCAAGAAAAGGCGGCGCATATCTGGGTGCCCGAGGAATTTTATACCATAAAAGTCGTAGACCTCACGTTCCAAAAGATCGGCATCTGCCCACAATCGACAAACTGTTGGGATAACATAATCATCGCCCACTTTCTTTGCCAATTGTTTAACAGAAATACGTTCATGATTTTGCGTATTTTCAAGAATGTAAATACAGCCCAATCCTTCTTCTGCGCCGAAGTCTTCGCCAACAATTGTTACGAGATAGTCGAAATGCTGATTTTCTTTCAGTCTTGCCATCTCTGTGGCAAAACTATCAAAGCCAAATTCTTTATTCTCTAATTTCATCTTCTTTTGCAGATTATGATTGTTTTGTATTTGTTTCTTCCGAGGTTTTTGCTGTTGCTTCGCTGCTCAGTTGGTCAATTTCTTTTCCTAACTTTTCTACATCTTCCTTGCTCACAGGTTTATCAACAACAATGGTTGCTTTCTTTTCTGTCGTTTCCGTTTTTGGAGCTGCTGCAGGACGTGCAGGTTTTGCAGCTGGCTTCTTCATCTCTTGCCATTCTGCTTCTCGTTTAGTCTTGATGTCTTCCGCACTGATTCCCAATTTTTCCTCAAAAATCAATGCCGAGTTACTCTTTCCAAGTTCTTTTTCTTCAGCTGTTTGCTTATGATTAGCACCACCAAAGAATTTTTCGATCTTCACCTTTCGTTGCAACTGCATCATACCATACATGATCGCTTCTGGGCGTGGTGGACAACCAGGGATATAGACATCAACAGGGATGATTTCATCTATGCCACGCATTACATGGTAGCTATCTTTAAACGGACCACCAGAAATCGCACATCCACCTACGGCAATCACATACTTAGGTTCTGCCATTTGGTCGTAAAGGCGTTTGAGTACGGGCGCCATCTTATTCGTAATCGTACCAGCACACATAATCAGGTCGGCTTGTCGGGGAGAGTTGCGCGTTACTTCAAAACCAAAGCGAGAGAAGTCGTAGCGTGCGCATCCGACCGACATAAACTCAATACCACAACACGATGTAGCGAAAGTGAGTGACCAAAGTGAGTTGCTTCGTCCCCAGTTAATGAGCTGGTCTAAGTTACCCAACACAAGATTGGTTCCGCCATCATTCAGATCGCTGGCAATCTGTTCTAATGTTTCGTTATCCTTCCATTCCTCGTAGGGAAGTGATTTTATTTTGGGTTTTCTTATTTCCATTCAAGTGCTCCTTTCCGCCAAGCATACGCAAGACCAAATACCAATACCAGCATGAAAAAACCTATTGTGGCAAGTGCCAACGAGCCGTATGTTTTCACAACAACTGCCCAAGGATAGAGAAAGATGGTTTCCACGTCGAACATCAAGAAAAGGATGGCAAATAAATAGTAGCCTACGTGAACGGGTAACCACGACTGACCATAGGTGGGAATACCACATTCGTACGGCTCACCCTTTACCGGATTATAGGAGCGAGGACCTATCAGTTTGGCCACAACATAGGCTGCGATGACCAAGAAGGCTGCCGTTATAAAAACGGTGATTAAAAGTGTGTAATACATATTTATTATATATAACTATAATTATTTCAGAAATCTGTTTATGTATAGACGTTTTAAAACGTCGGCAAAGATACAAAATAAATGTAAACAATGCAAAGATTATTTCAAAAAATATCGCTTTTTGCAAACTCTACTTTGCAATATTTGATGGCTACACTTGAATGATACTTTAAATGATATGCAAATGAGCCTCAGTTATTCGACAACCAAGACTCATTTGTGGTTTACCTGAGGTTCACTTAGAATTTATGTGTGTTATACTCTTTATCTATTTGATAATCAGTGTTTTATTTATGATAGAATAAAAGAGATGTTAGAAATTCGGTCTGAAATCATTTGGCGGCGGGAGTGGATCATCATTATTGCTGTTGGGTGGGGCAGGGAAGCTTTCGTCGCCGTTCATTCTGCTACTTATGATTTCTCCACCAAAATCATTATTACCATCAAATTGTTTCATTGCTCCATCATCTGGGTTTTCAAAACGTGTGTATTCGCCTTTGAAAGTGAGCAATACATCATCGGTTGCACCCTTTCTGTGCTTGGCAATGATGATTTGTGCCATTCCACGGAGGTTACGCCCTTTTTCGTCAGTGAATATTTTAAAGTATTCTGGACGGTGTACAAATATCACCATATCGGCATCTTGTTCAATGGCTCCCGACTCTCTAAGGTCGCTCAACTGCGGGCGTTTTCCCTCTAATCCTTCTCGCTGTTCCACCGTACGATTCAATTGTGAGAGGGCTATTACGGGGATATTCAACTCTTTTGCCAAACCTTTGAGCGATCGACTGATGACCGATACTTCTTCTTGTCGGTTACCAAAGCGCATACCGCTGGCTGTGAGTAATTGCAAATAGTCTATCACCAAAACCTTTATACCATGTTCGCGCACCAATCGGCGGGCTTTTGTGCGTAATTCAAATACCGACATGCCAGGTGTTTCGTCGAGAAACACGGGTGCATCATCAAGTTTTCTGATATTGGCATCAAAACGTTCCCATTCATCGGGCGTTAGTTGAGCACTGAGCATTTTGCTACCTTCAATGGCACAAACGTTTGACATCACACGATAAACCAAATGAACATTGTTCATTTCAAGCGAGAAGAAAGCGATTGGCACCTTGTTGTCTACACCGATATTCTTTACCAAACTCAATGCAAAGGCGGTTTTTCCCATCGCTGGACGCCCCGCTATAATAATAAGGTCGGATGCTTGCCAGCCCGATGTGAGTTTATCAAGTGCGTGAAATCCCGTTGAAATGCCCGTCAGCCCACCTGTATTATTGGCAGCTTTTAAGAGTAATTCATGGGCTTGCTTCACCACGGTGTCCAGTCGAACATAGTCCTGAACCATGTTTTTCTGCGAGATTTCAAACAGATTGGCTTCTGCACGCTGCATGAGCTCATCAACATCCACTGTTTCATCAAACGCTTCTGTTTCAATGAGTGAAGCAAAATGAATGAGCTGTCGGGCGCGTGATTTTTCGTTGAGCACCTTGCTGTGGTACAGAATGTGGGCAGAAGAAGCCACTTGTGAGGTTAACTCCACAATATAGGCTGCTCCCCCCACCTCTTCCAGCGTTCCTTGTCTTCTCAACTCTTCTGCCACGGTCATAATATCGACAGGTTTTTCTTGAAGGTTCAGTGTCTGAATCGCCTCATAGATTTTTTGGTGGCGTGGCTCGTAGAACGTCTCTGGACGCACTTTTTCAGAAACGATGGTGTAGGCATTCTCATCAATCATCAATGCCCCTAATACCACACGTTCCATGTCGGGGGCCTGTGGTTGCAACCTTCCAAACGAAGTGTCAATGAGTTCTGTCTTCTTTTTCTTGCCAGTTTTGGTGTTTGTGAAGTTATTTTCTGCCATAGTGTGGCAAAATTACAAAAAATCTCTTGCCCAGATAGTTTATCCATGAAGTTTTTTTATCTTTGCAGCAAAATAAAACGCATAAAGCATGAAAATCTTTCCTTGTTGTAAAATCAATCTTGGATTAAACATTGTCAGCAAACGACCAGATGGCTATCATAATTTGGAAACTGTGTTCTATCCTGTTCCGCTTTGCGATGTAATTGATGTTTTGGAAATCAGTGAAACACAGTTCCTACATTTTCAAATGGAAAGCATTGGTAATCAATTAGATTGCAGGAATGAAGACAACCTGATAGTTAAAGCCTATCATCTCTTGGCTACCGATCATTGTTTGCCAGCTATGCGTGTAGCTTTACAAAAAAACATTCCTTCACAAGCCGGACTTGGGGGCGGTTCTTCGGATGCTGCCTTTATGCTTCAATTTTTGAAAGAACGATTTCAACTGCCCATAAGCCACGATGCACTCATCTCCTATGCCAGCAAATTGGGTGCTGATTGTGCGTTTTTCATTGATTGTAAACCTGTGTTTGCAACGGGGATTGGTGATGTTTTTCATCCATTGGAAGGAAAAACGGATTTTTTACAGGGTGTTTATGTCTTGATAGTGAAACCAGATGTGTCAGTTTCCACAGCCAATGCTTTTCGTCATATTTTGCCTGCCGCTCCGATGGTTTCTTGCAAGGAAGCTATTTTACAGCCCATTGAAATGTGGAAAGATTTGTTGGCAAATGATTTTGAGGATTCAGTCTTTTTGCAATATCCTGAATTGGCTGAATTAAAAGCGCAGCTTTATGCTGCAGGTGCTGTTTATGCGCAGATGTCGGGTAGTGGAAGTGCTGTTTTTGGGTTGTTCAAAGAAAATCCCGAAAAACTCCGAGAAGCCTTTCGGGAACATTTTGTTTTTATTTCTCAACTTTAAAAAGTTTAACCCAATTCGGTCATTAGAGACCAAATTGCTTGCATCTAATTGTCTGTGCAGATTGTTCAGTGCTTTATCGCAAATGTAGCGGGCTACTTCAAGAGAAAACGCTGAAGAAGATGCCGACAAGTAGCTGCAAGCGGTTGGTAAGTGAATAAATAAGATAAAAAGAAAGCCCTCACGGTCTAATGACCGATTTGGGTTTAATAGTCTGAAACACCCTAATTTTACTTGACTTTTCAAATAAGGTTCACTTGCGTTGCAACTGAGCCTCACTTGGGTTGCAAGTGAGGCTCAGTTACAAAACGAGTATAGTATGTTTGTTTTATGATGCTGATTTCTCTGTTTTTTCATCGAGTACAGAGTATTCGCTGTTGTTGCTGACATACTCTGGTACGATTTCTTTCATCTTTGCCACAATTTCCATGGCATCATATCTATTGCTTATTTCGATGAGTTCATCTACATGTTTTTCCACTTCTGCAAAATCATATTCTCGCACTTGAGCTATTCTGATTTTCTTGTGGAAACTCGGTAGGGTGTTTTCTGTCGTGCTAAGCATCTCTTCATAGAGTTTTTCGCCTGCACGCAGTCCAGTATATTTTATTTCAACATCTTTAGCCCCAGAGAGTTTTATCATGCGTTTAGCCAAATCGGCAATCCGAACAGGTTTCCCCATATCGAAAACGAAAATCTCTCCACCTTTGCCATGCGTACCTGCTTCGAGTACTAATTTACAAGCCTCTGGAATGAGCATAAAGAAACGAATGATGTTTGGATCGGTTACGGTTACTGGTCCGCCAGCTTGTATTTGTTTCTGAAATAGCGGAATGACAGATCCATTTGAACCCAAAACATTCCCAAACCTTGTAGTAACAAATTGCGTTGCTACTTGTTGTTTGTCGTTTTTCTCTAAGTGAATTTTTCTATCAAGGCTTTGGCAATAGATCTCGCAAATGCGTTTAGAACAACCCATCACGTTGGTTGGGTTTACTGCTTTGTCTGTTGAGATCATCACAAATTTCCGCACGCCATATTTCACACTCAAGTCGGCAATGACCTTTGTGCCAAGTATGTTGTTTTGGATGCTCTCTGAAGGATTGTTTTCCATCATCGGAACATGCTTGTAAGCTGCGGCATGAAAAACATATTCAGGCTGATAGCGTTTAAAAATGGTTTCCATCCGGTCTTTATTTGATATGCTTGCAACGATGGTTTCCACATTGATATCTGGCCATTCAAACTGCATCATCAGTCGGATGTCATGCTGTGGGGTTTCGGCTTGGTCAATGAGGATGAGTTGCGCAGGTTTGTATAACGCAATTTGGCGCACCATCTCCGACCCAATTGAGCCAGCAGACCCCGTTATCATAATGCGTTTGTTGTTTAGAAGGTTACCAATCGCTTCCATATCAACCTGTATTTCATCACGAGGAAGAAGATCTTCAATACTGATTTCTTTGAGTTGAACATTTGAAAAATCACTCGATTCGTTCCATTCTTTACTCATTTCTGCCATGAAAATGTGTACATTGGCATTGATGAGCATGTCTTGCAGATTTGTGTCACTTCTGAAGCGTTCCACTTGTATGGGAGAAATCAATACGGCTTCTATTTGCATTTCCTTCAACTGCTTAGGGAAATCATCATTGGCAAGATAAATCTTTTTTCCCATCAAGTCCATACCTTTTAATTTCGCATCATGGGAAATAAAACCTTTCAGATTAAATCGACTATCGGCGTCGCTCCGTATGTTTTTGGCAAGTCCTATTCCGCCTTCTTTTACACCATAAATGAGCGTTCGCAAACCTTTATTGGTATTGAAAACCACATCATAAATAGATTTTACCACCACACGAAACATAATCATTCCGATAGTAGCCACAAGATACATGGCGGCAATTTGGCGTCCTTCTAAGCGCACAAAGTTTAAATCCCATCCATAAATAACATAGTGCATAACTTCTGCAAATCCTAGAGATAGGAGCATTGCAAAGCATACCTTTTGTAGGTCAATGAACGAGGAGTAACGAACGATACCTGAATAGGTACGAAACAATCTAAAACCAATAAAGTTAAAGACCATGTATATGAAAATGGTCTTACTAAGAATTCCTAAGTTTTTGATTTGTAGGGCATTGTGATAATAAAACCAAAAGACAAGGATTCCTGATAAATAGCAAATCAAACTATCTACTAAGAGCACCACCCAATAGGGCAATGCGTTTTTGGAGAGATACCAATTAAATATTCGTCGTATTCCGATCATCTTTCTGAAATCTATTCAAGTTATTCGATATGTTTGTTTATATTATTGTGAGTTTATTTATTTTCTCACCTGATTCCATATCCAAAGCAAGGCTATAGAACCCAAAGTGGCTGTTAGCAATTGTGAGAAAAATCCACGACCAGGATAGATTTCCAAGAAAGAAAAAATCCATCTGCCCAAGAGACTGCCTGTGATGCCAATGGCAATGTTCCACAGACAACCTTCTCGATGTTTCTTCACAAACTTGCCCGAAATCCATCCAGCAAGTGCACCTATGATAATTGCTTGCCAAAAAGTCATCGTTGGTCTTTGTTTAAAAGTTCGTAAGCATCTAATTGCTTAAATCCATTTAGGAAAACAGTCGCTTCCATACGTTTCTTACCAGATAGTTGAACCTCTAAGAGTTCGATAAGTTCATCCTTTGTATTCACGTATAGATGACCTTTTTCGGTATGGAAAGTGCCCGCTTCTCCCATACTCTGTCTATTGGTCTTTTGTGTACGGAAGATTTTGAGCGTCAGTGTGGTGTCTTTTGCATCATGCGCATCTTTCTTTTTCATTATCGACCAAACACCAGGGTAGGGCGAAAGACCTCTAACAAAGTTATGCACAGCTTTCGCTGGGATATGCCAATCTATCTCACACGTTTCTTTGAAAATTTTTGGAGCGTGTTTGAGTGCTTGAACGTCTGCTTCCTGCACCTTACTTATGCGCTGCAAGATTTCTGCGAATTGCGCTTTTGTGGTGTTGATAGAAACATTCGATGCAATGAGATCAATGGTTTTTTGTGCTAAATTCGCACCAAGCATCATCAATCCATCATATACATATTCTGCATCTGCATCATCGGGAATGGGAAAACAAAGTTGCGATATGATGCGCCCTGTGTCGATGTCTTTATCAAGAAAGAAAGTGGTAACACCTGTTTCGGTTTCGCCATTGATGATAGCCCAATTTATTGGTGCTGCCCCTCGGTATTGGGGAAGTAGAGCTGCATGCACATTGAACGTGCCAAAGCGGGGCATTGACCAAACCACCTCGGGCAACATGCGGAAAGCAACCACTACAAACAAATCTGCCTGCCATGCCGCTAATTGTTCAATGAAGTTCGCATCCTTCATTTTTTCAGGTTGCAGAACGGGCAAACCCATGGAAAGGGCATATTGCTTTACTGCTGGTGGCTGCAGAGTGTCTTGGTGTCGCCCAACGGGTTTATCGGGTTGGGTTACAACGCCCACCACATTGTATTTGTTTTCAACCAATTGTTTGAGTGTTTCCACTGCAAACGCAGGTGTTCCCATGAAAACAATTCGTATGTCTTTTTTCTCCATTGAGTTATCTGTTTTCTTTTATTTGGATCTTCTTACCTCTTTATTTAAATCTTATTCATCGCTGTAATCGGCTACCATCTTGCGATAGACGCTATACAAGCGTGCTCGGGAAAGATAGCCAATGAGTACGCCATCGTTATCGGTAACAGGTAGGTTTTCTGCACCCGTACGCTCAAAGGTTCGCATCACTTGCTCCATGGGGTCATTGAGTGTAACAGTGGCAGGCACGTCAGACATCAGTTGTTCCACACGGAAGCGATGATAGAGTTCTGTTCTGAAAATTATATGTCGCAATTTTGTTATATCAATTTCGCCAAGTGGGTTTCCGCTTTTGTTCACTACGGGTATGTAGTTGTCTCGACTGGCACTGATGGCGTGGATGAGTTGCCCCATTTCCATTTCGGGTACTACCGAAATATAATCTCGCTCCACAATACTTGCAACGCTCATCATTGTGAGTACCGACTTATCCTTATGGTGTGTGAGGAGTTTTCCTTGACGTGCGAGACGGACGGCATAAATACTGTGATTCTCAAAGATGTTGATTGTGAGATAAGAACTTATCGTAACAATGATCAACGGAATGAAAAGGTTATACCCTCCAGTTAATTCTGCAATGAGAAAAATGCCTGTCAGCGGTGCATGCATCACTGCTGCCATTACGCCTGCCATACCATAGAGGGTGAAGTTTTTTTCAGGCACGTATGCACCCAACTGATTGACATTCCATAGACGAGCAAAAAAGAAACCTGCAAACCCACCAATGAAAAGTGAAGGAGCAAACGTTCCACCACAGCCCCCTGCACCGTTGGTGGCACTTGTTGCAAAAACTTTTGTTATCATCACCAATCCAACATAAAGCACAAGGAACTCTGCATTTCCTGCAAACATAGAACCACGCATCACTTGTTCCCACGTAGCCACATCTTTTCCCTCTATGAATAATGCCAAGCTGTTATAGCCTTCGCCATAGAGTGCAGGAAAGAAAAATATCAATGATGACAAGACGAGCCCTCCCGCTAGTAGACGCAAATAAGGACGACTGGCAAGTTTTCCATAATTGTCTTCACACCAAGCCATCATGCGCATGAAGTACAATGAAAGAAAACCACACATTATTCCCAAAAAGATAGTTGCTGGGACACGATTGAGGCTCCAAAGATAGTCAACTTTGAAGTCAAACATTGCACCACCACCCGTAAAAAAGTAGGAAAAACATGTAGCCGTTACCGAAGAAATCAATATCGGCAGGAGTGATGCCATCGTGAGATCGAGCATTAAGACTTCGAGTGTGAAGACAAGTCCTGCAATGGGGGCTTTGAAAATGCCCGATACAGCGGCTGTTGCACCACATCCAACAAGCAATATGAGCGTTCTGTGGTTCATATTGAACATACGCCCAAGGTTGCTACCTATTGCAGAACCTGTTAGCACGATAGGAGCTTCGGCTCCTACCGACCCTCCAAAACCAATAGTAATGGCAGACGCAACGATGGAAGTCCATGTGTTGTGTCCTTTAAGTTTTGATTGTTTAGTGGAAATGGCATAGAGCACGCGCGTAATGCCATGGGATATGTGGTCCCTAACGATATATTTAACAAACAAACTGGTGAGCCAAATACCGATAACGGGGTAGAGAAGATAGAGCCAGTTAAATGTCATTACGTGAAATCCAGAGGTTACCAAACTCTCGATTTCCTTGATGATGAGATGTAGTACGAAAGCTGCCACAGATGCAAGAAATCCCACGACGAAAGCAAGCAATAAGATGAATTGCTTGTCGGAAATTTTTTCTTGTCGCCACGTTTCAATGGTCGCTATAACGTTTTGTCCTAACATCTTTGTTTGTCAATTCTTTAATCGTGTTGTCGCTTCTTGTTTTTTGTGTTGAATTTATGGCTTTTACACTATTTTCTTATTACCTCGACTTCGCCACCTTTGCCTATTTTTATAATGGTTGACGCTTCATGGGGTTTGTGTTCTTGTCGGCGTGCGAAGCAAACATAATCAACGGCTTCTAATATTTGGGGTGAGATGTCGCGATAGTTTTGTGCTGCAGGTTCGCCACTAATATTGGCAGACGTGCTAACAATTGCTTTTTGGAAGCGATAGCAAAGTTGATTGGAAAAAGGTTCTTTGGTGATGCGAATGCCCACTGTTCCATCTTTCCCAATGAGATTGGGTGCAAGATTTACGGCATCATCAAGTATCAGCGTTGTTGGTTTAACTACTGCATCAATCAGTTGCCATGCAACATCTGGCACATTGCGCACATATCGTTGCAGGCGATGGTCGGAATCGACAAGACAAACCATTGCTTTTGAATCGCTACGCTGTTTGATTTGATATACCTTTGCAACGGCTTCAGGGTTGGTTGCATCGCATCCGATGCCCCATATAGTGTCAGTGGGGTAGAGAATAACGCCCCCTTGGCGCATTACTTCAACCGCTTTCTTTATATCTTCTTCTGTCTTCATTTTTGTTTCTGCTTCATCACGCACCACATTGCGTACCGCAAAGATATTACAAAAAAATGAGAAGGCAAAGCAAAACGTTTTAAAAAGTAGAGAAAAAAGGGAATATATTATTTAAATAAGGTGATAAATGTGTTTTGGGAGATTTATGTAAAGTGTGAACTGAGTTGGGTTTTTATGCTTCTTTTTTTTGCAGATTATTTCTTGAAATTTAATTGTTTTATTTTGATAATAAGATATTTATGTTTGATGGTTGTAGAATATCTTTAAATAAGAAAATCGTCTGTATGCTAAGTGAGCTTTACTTGTGTTGCAACTGAGGCTTATTTGCTGGGTAAGTGAGGCTCATTTGCGATGCAAGTAAGGCTTAGTTAGAGGAGATGGAAATTATGTATGCTTTGACAATAATTTTTTAAAAGATGAGCTATATTAATTTTCATCTTATTAACTTTGTGGCAAATAAACCATATTCCATGCAATTATTATGATGAAGCACAAATTATTTTATTTCTTGCTTTTGCTCTTTTTCTGTATTAGTTGTGAGAAAGAAACAATAGGCACAGACGCAGAACAGCCTGAAACCATTGATGATGGAGGGAGCGAAGAGGGAGAATTTGATTTTGATTCGGATGCAATGCAGTTGCCTATTTTGAGTGTGAGTGACTTTTTGGAAGGTGATTTTGGGACAGATTATGTCGGCGTTGAAGGCTACATTGTTGGTGCATGTAAGGCAAATATTAAAAATGCAGAGTGGTGTGAGCCATTTTCATTTAATAACGCCCTTCTTTTGGCAGACGATCCAGGTGAGACAGGTGTTGATAAAGTTATAGCTATACAGCTGCGAACAAAGGAAATGCAGGCAGTCTATGGCTTAGGACTTAACCCAGAAAATTATCAACGGCGGATAATTTTTTACGGAACAAAACAGCGTTATCTGGGTATTTGGGGCATGAAAAAAGACGTGTGGGCAGGAGAATGGATAGATGAAAGTAGAATTTATGGAAAAAAGTTTGTAGAAAAAGATAAAAGTTGTTATATTTGCATCCGTAAGCACATAAAAAACGATTAAATTTTAAATATCATTTCGCCTATCGAAACAACATTACTTAATTATAAACATTTAAGGAATGAAACATTTGAAGAAAATATCAGACGAAGAATTGGCTTTGTCTTATATTGCAGGCGATACTAAGGCGTTCGACCTTTTATTGTTGCGTAATCAATCGAAATTGTTTGCCTATATTTTGTTTGTTGTTCGTGATCGTGATGTTGCAGACGATATTTTCCAAGAGACCTTCATTAAGGTTATCACGAAGCTGCAAGAGGGGAAATATTCTCCGAGTGGAAAGTTTAGTGCATGGATTATGCGCATTGCTCACAATGTGATCATGGATTGGTATAGAGCAAGTAAAACAGATAAAATAGTTGAAGCTCCAAAAGACAATGATCTTTCTTGCATGGGTGCTTTGGATCTTCAGACAGGAAATGTTGAAAATGATTTTGTAAATACTCAAACAGTGCAAGATATTGAAACGATGATGAACCATTTGCCATCTTCGCAACGAGAAGTGGTTTTTATGCGCTTTTATCAAGGCTTATCGTTCAAAGAAATAGCCGAGACTACGGGTGTAAGTATTAACACGAGTCTCGGCAGAATGCGGTATGCAATTTTAAATTTGCGTAGAATGATTCGCGAACACAATGTGTCGCTGCAATTGTTTTAACGTGTCAGTGATTTGAGTGAACTGATTGTAGCGATCGGGTCGTTGGCTTTGAAAACATAGTTTCCGCTAACGAGCATGTCTGCACCTGCTTTAACGAGGAGTGGAGCAGTATCAGCTTGTACACCGCCGTCTACTTCAATGATGGCGTTACTACCCGATTGCGTGATGAGCGTGCGCAGACGCTCCACTTTTTTCACTGCGTTCTCAATGAATTTTTGTCCGCCAAAGCCTGGATTTACACTCATGAGCAGTACCAAATCAACATCGTTAATGATGTCTTCCAATTGTGAAATGGGGGTAGATGGGTTAAGTACAACGCCTGCCTTCATCCCGTTTTGCTTGATTTGTTGTATCGTTCGATGGAGATGTGTGCAGGCTTCATAATGCACACTCATAATTGCTGCCCCCGAATCAGCTGTTTGTTGGATATAGTTTTCAGGGTGCACAATCATAAAATGTACATCCATCGGCTTTTTGCAAGCCTTACCGACAGCGTTCAGAACTGGAAATCCGAAAGAAATATTGGGCACGAAGACGCCATCCATGATGTCCATATGAATGAAGTCTGCCTCGCTCTGGTTTATCATCTCAATGTCTCTGTCTAAGTGTAGGAAATCTGCCGAGAGAAGAGACGGTGCTATTAATGTTGCCATACTTTCTTTTAATTGAGTTGATAATTTATGATGCGTCCTTTTGCTTTTATGGCTGCGCATGTGTAGGCAAATTGGCGAATGATGTCCAACGTTCTTTTCGAGGGCTTTAAGTCTTCTTTTGTAAATATTTCTATCATAGGCATAATTGTTTGAAATGAGTTCTATGTTAAGAACGTGGTCTACATCGCTTTTATTATATGCATGCTTGAAAATTATGCGTTTTTCTTTGATGAGTCAGCTAACAGGGCTGGATGAGAAGATTTAAGGTGGATTCGGAGAAATTAGTCATTAAAAAATAGTTGAGAAACTACTTTTTTTCTTATCTTTGTAGTTCTGATTATAAAACGTTTTTTAGGAAAGAAAAGAACAAAAGCTCTTTATGATAATAGAAATAAATGGTCTGTTTACTACAGAAAGTATTGACGAATGGGCGTCGCTTGATTTTGATTGGCTAGCTTTTGACTTTCAGAACGGCAGCCCTTTTTATGTGAAACAGGTTTCTTCGGGGGCAGGAATCATTCCCGATTATCGAAACTTGGCTGCTGCTAAAGGCGAGAAGCATAGCGAAGAATGCCAATTGAAAGCGAGAAAAGCACTGAAAACGGTGGGTGTTTTTGCAGACGATATGCCACAAAATATCATCATTCGCTTGGTGAATTTTAAATTGGACGTGGTTCGTTTGGAGGGGAATGAAAGTGCAGTGATGGTCGAAAATTTGCTGCGTTCGGTTGTGCCAGATCTTTGTCAAAATCTTGAGATTGTGAAAACAATCCATGTGTCTACAGCCCCCGATACTTTCGATCAATGCAAGGAATATGAAGGTTTGGTGGACTATTTCTTGTTTCGTGGAGAAGGTATATCTTCTTCATTGCTTGATGGTTATACCGGCACGACACCTTTCTTGCTCGGAAATGATGTGGAGGAGGATGTTTTGGCGGTTTTGAAAGCCAACAAACATTCGAAGTTTGCTGGTGTTTCGATAGAAAAGAGCCTTTCAGCGGATCAAATGTCAGATACTGACAGCGCATTAAAAGAAAGAATTATCCGTTTGCGAGAATTGTAAATGTTGTCATTATTGTTTGATTATGCAACAGAGAGAGAAAATCAGGTGTGTGATCATAGACAATTATGATTCTTTTACCTATAATCTTGTACACCTTGTGGAGGATTTAGGGGCTGAAGTGGTGGTTTTTAAGAACGATCAGTTTGCACTTCCCAACTTGCAAACGTTCGATAAGATTTTGCTAAGTCCTGGTCCTGGCGTTCCTTCGGAGGCGGGACTTCTCTTGGATGTAATCAAGCATTATGAAGGGAAAAAATCTATTTTGGGTGTTTGTTTGGGGCATCAAGCGATAGGGGAGTGGTATGGCGGAACGATGGAAAACCTATCATCGGTGTTTCATGGTGTTTCAAGTAAAATCGTTCTACATAACAAGTCTTGTATATTCAAAGGATTGCCCAATATGATAGAAGTGGGGCGGTATCATAGTTGGGTGATTTCTACGAACAATTTGCCTCACGAATTAGAGGTAACGGCAACCACGAAAGAAGGCTTGATAATGGGTTTGCGCCACAAGTATTATGACATAGAAGGCATTCAGTTTCATCCCGAAAGCATTTTGACACCCGATGGCAAAACGATTATTCAAAACTGGCTTAATCAGTAGAGATGTTCTGTATAGCTAATTTAAAATTACGCTTAAATAATGATGGTACAAAAGCAAGAAATTGATAGGAAGAAAATGAATAAAATAGAAGACGACGGGTTTGATTGGTATGCTGTTCGCCTTTTCACCACGAAACAAGACGAAGTAGTACACTATTTTGAGGAAAAAGGATTGGAATGTTTTGTGCCTATGAGTCAGCGTGTGGAGCAAGACGAAAACGGTCGGATACGAAAATCAACGAAACCCGTTGTGCGCAACATTGTGTTTGTGAAGCAAACAATTTCGGAAGTCGATTTCAAGCAAATAATGTTTGCTTCCGATCTGAAAATGAGCGTAATGACCATTCATCCAACATCACGTGATTACTACCGAATACCCCATGCTCAAATGTATGAATTTCGTTTGCTTTGTAATCCAGAATTGGGTAATCATCAATTCCTTTCTTCCGAAGAGGCAAATATGAAAACGGGTGATGCCGTTTATGTGAAACATGGGCCACTGAAAGGACTTACGGGGCGGTTGGTGCGCAGTAGTAAGAAATATTATTTACTAAAAGAGATACCTGGCATTGGTATCATGACGCAGGTATCTCGTTGGTGTTGTGTTCCTTTAGAAGCGAAGTGATCGTGTAAAATTCATTTTCTAAGCGTTTAGAACTCGCTCGTAAAGTGGAATTTTATGTTTTCAAAGTCTTGTTGTGCCATACTCAGGACATAGCCAGAGTCTGCCAAAAAAACATCTCTTCCTTCAATGTCTTTTGCCATGTATTGATATTTTCGCTTCTTGAAATTTTTTAATTCGGTGTCGTTTTCAGCTTCAATCCAACATGCTTTGTGCAAATGAACAGGTTCCCAGCGGCATTTTGCATTGTATTCATGCTCTAAACGATATTGAATTACTTCAAATTGGAGTTGTCCCACTGTTCCAACAATTCTTCGGTTATTGAATTGATTAACAAATAATTGAGCTACACCTTCATTCATTAGTTGCTCAAGTCCTTTCATGAATTGCTTGGATTTCATCGGATCATCGTTCTCGATGTATTTAAACAATTCTGGAGAAAAGCTCGGAAGTCCTCTGAAATGAATGTTCTCGCCCTCTGTCAGCGTATCGCCTATTTTAAAAATGCCACCGCTATCTGGCAAACCAATGATGTCGCCAGGGTATGCTTCATCAACTGTGCTTTTTCGTTGTGCCATAAATTGAGTGGGCGAAGAAAAGCGCATGGTTTTTCCATTGCGGATGTGTAAATAGGGTTGGTTGCGTTGAAATTTCCCAGAACAAACCTTACAAAAGGCTATACAGCTGCGATGATTGGGGTCTATATTGGCTGTTATTTTGAAGATGAAGCCCGAAAATTTCTTTTCAGTTGGATCAACGAGACGTTCTTCGGCTTGTGTGGGCTTTGGGCTTGGTGCAATCTTGATGAAACAATTCAGCAATTCTTGTACACCAAAGTTGTTAAGAGCCGACCCAAAGAAAACAGGTGCAACTTCGGCAGAGCGATAAGTCTCTATGTTAAACTCTGGATAAACTCCATCTACGAGTTCAAGGTCGCTGCGAAGGCGTTCTGCAAAGGTTTCTCCTACTTGTTCATCGAGTTCTGTTGACGCAATATCAACCTCTACTGTTTCGGTTACTCTTTGTTTGTTGGGGGTGAAGAGATTTAATTTTTCTTCAAAGATATTATACACTCCCTTGAAGCGTTGACCTTGTCCAATGGGCCATGAGAGTGGACGAACGCTGATTTTGAGTTCTTCTTCCAATTCATCTAAGAGTTCAAAAGGATCTCGTCCTTCTCTATCCATCTTGTTGATGAAGATGATCACAGGCGTGTTTCTCATACGACAAACCTCCATCAGTTTTCTGGTTTGTGTCTCCACACCTTTTGCCGAATCTACAACGATAATCGCCGAGTCGACTGCTGTGAGCGTTCTGTAAGTGTCTTCGGCAAAATCTTGGTGACCAGGTGTGTCCAAAATGTTTACCTTATAGCCTTCGTAGTCAAACTCCATAACCGATGTTGATACAGAGATACCACGTTGTTTCTCTATGTCCATCCAATCGGAAGTGGCTGTTTTTTGTATTTTGTTGCTTTTAACAGCCCCTGCAACTTGTATTTGTCCACCAAACAAGAGAAACTTTTCTGTCAGTGTTGTCTTACCAGCGTCGGGGTGTGAGATGATAGCAAAGGTTCTTCTGCGTTCTATTTCGTTCATATTTGTATTCTAAAACCTTGTGAGATTAGCTGTTTTTGAGATTTTTCATACATGTTTTCAAGCTGTCTACCCAATACGGAACAGCCACATCGAAAGTTTCTTTGATTTTTGTTTTGTCGAAAACCGAATAAGCGGGACGTTTCACGGGTGATGGAAACTCGTGACTGTGGCAGGGCAGAATACGACAATCTGTGTTGCCTGCGAGTTCTGCAATTTTTATTGCAAAATCATACCAGCTGCATACGCCTTCGTTAGAAAAATGATAAATGCCCGTGTGTCCAACATACTTGCGATATTCCACAATCTCAAATATCGCTTTTGCGAGGTCTACAGCATAGGTAGGTGTTCCACATTGGTCGAAAACTACTTTGAGTTCATCGCGCGTTGAAGTTAAATTGATCATTGTTTTCACAAAGTTATGACCATATTCTCCGTATAGCCACGCTGTGCGAATGATGATATGATTGGCGTTGGTAGCTTGAATGCGTTGTTCGCCTTGCAGTTTTGTTTGCCCATAGACCCCCGTTGGCGTTCCTTTTTGGTCTTCTCGGCAAGGTGTGTTATAGGGATCGCCTCCAAAAACATAGTCGGTGCTGATGTGAATAAGTACGCCATCCACCTCTTTTATTGCTTTTGCCAGGTTTTCTGGGGCTGTTGCATTCAATAATTCAACAATCTCTCCAGCCGTTTCAGCCTTGTCTACGTTTGTCCATGCAGCACAGTTGATGATGCACTCAATTTGTTCATCTTTTACGATTTGTTTAATGGCGTCAAGGTTGGTGATGTCTAAGTGTCTATATCCATCACACACATCAGTGAAGATGTAATGATCCTTACTTTCTTTTGCAACGACTTGGAGCGTGTTGCCTAACATTCCGTTTGCTCCTGTAACCAATATGTTCATAGTTTTTCTTTACTTCGTTTTTTAATAATCGTTTGGTGCGTATTCTGTCAATGATTTCCAGCAAATGTTTAGGTTTAACTCTCATAAAAGACAAGTCCTTCTTCTTTGTCTTTTTTGTAATAATCGGCAAGCATACCCACCAGTGTTGTTATTTCTTTGATGGCTTGCGAGGTGGCTTGTGTGATTTCTTTCTTTTGAAGGCGCAGCATCATCACACCATAAAGGAAATCCAAACACGTTTCTATTTCGTTGTGTCCCAGATTTGCAGCAATTTCTTTCAGGTTTTCTTCGTTTTTCCTTGCCATCCTGTCTGCCACTTCTTTGTTCTTACTGCGTAGCTCAACAATCATTGGCAACACCCTATAGTATTGTGCTGAATAGAAAGGAAAGCGTGAAGAAGCTAAGAGTTGCTGGTGTAATTCATACAAATCTTGAATAATGATTTTGTTGATTTGCAGATGTCCCGTTTTCCGGCAACCTTCTTGGTTCATCATTCTGATGAGGTTTGAAAACCAATCTTCCTCTTCTTCTTTTTGTTCTTCGGTGTATTGAAATTGGTCGATGAACTCTCTTCTTATTTTTGAAATGGAACAATCATAGCTTCTGATAATTCCTTCTATTTGCCACATGTAAAGCAAATATTCAGTGATATTTTTCTTTCTTAATTCTTGTGCAATCAACATAGGAAAGTTGTTATACTGAAATTAATATATCTTTGGTAAATGATAGAGGTTGAAAATGGTGCCAACGAGAATGATGAGTGATACCAATATCACCACTGAACCAATGATTTTATTGATAATGAGGATGCCATTAACATCAAATTTACCACGTATTTTATCTATCAACCACGACAAACCATACCACCAAATGAGCGCACCCAGCGGTATGCAGATGAAGCCGATAATCATTTCAAAAGGTCGTGATGGTTGAACGAATGAAAACTGTGCAAAAGTCGCCATCAGGAGTAACATAATGAGCGGATTAGAGATAGTTACGAAAAATGCCGTTACACCATTGTGCCACAGCGATCCTTTCGAGTTGCCGCTTTTGTGCATCTTTTTTGTGGGATTGGAAAAGAAACAATAAACTCCAAAAAGCAATAAAAGCACACTGCCAGATATTTGTAATATGAACCGATAGGCGGGGTTTTGTAGGGGTTCCATGATGAAACTCATACCAAACCCAACGATCAATGCATAGATAATGTCGCTCACGGCAGCACCAATACCTGTAACAAAACCATACCAGCGACCCTTGTTGAGTGTGCGCTGAATACACAAGATGCCCACTGGACCCATTGGAGCAGAGGCAATGAAACCTATAAGAATACCCTTAAAAATGAAGTCAAGGATATCCAATGGTACGAAGTTCTCTAATTGTAGAGGAAAAGGTATGTTCATAATTTCGTGTGCAAATTTGCAAAAATAATGCGACATAGGCAAATTTCATTTGATAAAAGTTTGAAATATTCGAGCTTTTTAATAACTTTGCGGAGCGAAACATAAACTAAAAACTTATATAAGTATGGAACAACAAGAGCAGAAGCCTTTTGTAATAGGATTGGATTTAGGAGGCACAAATTCTGTGTTTGGAATCGTAGACCAGCGTGGTCAGGTGTTAGCAAGTAATGCGATTAAGACGCAGAGTTACAAAACAGTAGAAGATTTTGTTGACGCTGGTGTGGAAGCATTAAAACCAATCATTGCTAAAGTGGGCGGAATTACGCAGATTAAAGCGATGGGTATTGGTGCGCCTAATGCTAACTTCTATCGTGGAACTATCGAATATGCACCCAATCTTTCGTGGGCACACGATGAGATTGTACCATTGGCAGAGATGTTTTCTTCTCGTTTGGAAATTCCAGTAGGTATCACGAACGACGCAAATGCGGCGGCTATTGGCGAAATGCAATATGGTGTTGCACGTGGTATGAAAAATTTCATCATGATAACCTTGGGAACAGGTGTGGGTTCTGGTATTGTTGTGAACGGACAAGTGGTCTATGGCAGCGATGGGTTTGCTGGCGAATTGGGACACGTAACGATGGTGCGTGGTGAAGAAGGACGTCTTTGTGGTTGTGAACGCAAAGGATGTTTGGAGGCTTATTGTTCGGCAACAGGTGTCGCAAGAACAGCTCGCGAGATGCTTGCCAAATCGTCTGAACTTTCTATTTTGCGTGAAATCGCACCAGAAAACATCACTTCTTTGGATGTTTCTATTGCGGCTGGAAAGGGCGATAAGATTGCACAAGAAATATTTGCATTCACGGGTGATATGCTTGGTGCGGCTTGTGCTGATTTTGCAAGTTTCTCTTCACCTGAAGCATTTGTTTTCTTTGGCGGTCTGACGAAGGCTGGAGATTTGATCATGGAACCCATAAAGGCTTCTTATCAAAAGCACGCCATGAAAATTTTCAAAGACAAACCAAAGTTCCTCGTTAGCGGACTTGATGATGCGGCAGCAGCTGTTTTGGGTGCTTCGGCTATCGGATGGGAACTCCCAAGTGATGCCCTTACTGTGTAAGGTTATTACTTTGTTATATGTACAAGAAATAAGAAAATAGGGATGCTCTATAAACAATCCCCAGAAAGTTAGTAAATAACTTTCTGGGGATTTATGTAGGCAAAGAGTAAGAAACATATACGTTATGTTTGGGTTTAATCAATGCTCATTATGAAATACGACATCTCCTGAAGTTATTATAGAATTGAGCAAATGTTTCATATGACAATAGCCCAGAGAATAGAAATGGATGATTAGTATCATAATTTCTGCCTTAGGCATCGTGAAATCACAATGATTTTGTTCCTTCTTTGCAGGTTTTAGCCTATATGATACTTATAATTCATCGAATTCATGCTAATCTAATGAACTCGTTCATATTACTATTCCTATCCTAATATGAAGTTGAGAATAAAAAGTATCGAAAGGATGCAGAGTGTCCAATTGAGTTTGTTCCACTGTTTGGTGCAGGCTTTCATAACAACATAAGCCAAGATACCTAAACAAATACCATCGGCTATCGAATAGCAAAGTACCATCGTGATCATAGTGATGAAGGCAGGAAAAGCTTCGCTAATGTTGTCTAACTCTATTTTCTTTACAGAATCGATCATCAACACGCCTACCATAACTAAAGCACCACTCGTTGCTGCACTCGGTATGAGCAAGAAGATGGGCGAAAGGAAAAGAGCAATGAGGAAAAGTATGCCTACAACGAAAGATGTGAGACCTGACTTACCACCTTCGGCAATACCACTGGCACTCTCTACATAGGTAGTAAGTGTTGAGCTACCCAATGCCGCACCACAGGTTGTACCGATTGCATCACTCATCATCGCTTCACGCACATGAGGAATGCTGCCATCTTCTCGCACAATACCTGTCTTATCTGCCAATCCCATCAATGTTCCGATGGTGTCAAAGATATTGATTATCAGCAAGGAGAAGACCACCAAAGCGGTTTTTAATGTGAACAAACCATTGAAGTCGAACTTACAAAAAATGGGTGAAATGTCTTGTGGGGCAGAAACGGGCATCCAACTAGATGGAATGTTTGTTACACCCATTGGTATACCAACGATAGTTGTGGCAATGATACTCCAAAACAGCGCACCTTTTACGTTACGTGCCATCAGTATTCCGCTCAGCAATATTGCCAAAATACCTAACAAACAAGGGGCTGTGAACTCGCCCAATCCAATGAACGTACCTTCACGTTGTACGATAATTTCTGCATTTTTCAGTCCAATGAAAGCGATGAACATACCAATTCCTGCTGAAATGGCATAGCGCAGATTGGCTGGAATAGCTCCGAGAATGAGTTCTCTGACGTTGAAAAACGTGATGATGATGAATGCTATACCCTCAAAGAGCATGATGGCGAGTGACTGTTGCCATGAAAAGCCCATTGCCTGACAGAGCGTGTAGGCAAAAAACGCATTTAACCCCATAGATGGGGCCTGCGCAAAAGGAAGTTTTGCCATGAATGCCAAGAGGAGCGTTGCGATGGCAGAAGCCAATGCCGTTCCTGTGAACAAAGCTCCTTTATCCATCCCCGTAGACGACAAAATGCCTGGGTTTACTGCTAAAATGTAGCTCATGGTTAAAAACGTGGTGGCACCCGCAATGATTTCGGTGCGCATCTTCATAGTTTTAGGATTAAATCCTAAGGTTTTTTCTAAAAAAGCCATAATTCTTTCTTTTTTTCAATCAATATTATAATGTGAGTAATCAGCATTAAAAGACCTATTTCCCAAAGAGCAATTGCCTGTCGCGTTCGATGGCTGGACGCACCCACTCTTCTGGCACGAAACGCCAATTGTTATGCGGTTGTGGGTTGAGATGCTTTGCCTTTTCGATTTCTTTCATCAAGTAATGGCGTTGATCAAGTTCACTGCGCCACACGATGCGACTTCTCAGTTCTTCTTTTGGAATACCAGCTCCTTGCGTAAGCAATTCACCACCGCCATTACCACGATAGCTATTGATAGCCACTTTATACCATTTATGCTCCTCAAAAGATTCTCCATTGCTCATGCAAAGAATAGTGATTTTCTCACCCTGCGGTTTGCGCACATCCACTGTATAATCAATGCCCATAGCCGAGTCGAAATTGAAGAAGAAGTTTTTTAAACCTAAGCGTTGTGCATCGTTCTTTGTGGGCGCAAGCAAGAGTAAATGGTCATCGGGAGAAGTCATCGTGTTTGTCCACTGTGCATAGCTCATTTCCAAATACTTGCGTATTTCTTCACCCGTCATCATCATAACATAGAGTTGGTTTTCGTATTTGTAGAGCTTAAACATATCGGCTATGGTGATAGCCCCAGCCTTGATGGTTGAGTTAAACATCAAAGGTGCATTGAAAGCAATATCGGCTTGCGTTATTTTCAATTCAAGATCGAGTATCAAATCATTAAAAGCCGAGCTGCCAAAGAAACAGTCTTTCGAGTAGATGGTTTGTTCAAATGTGCCAATTTCCGTACTAGCCCACGCCTTTACTTCCTCCACTTCGCGTTTGAAATGCGTCATGAAATCGTCATCGATTTTCTCCTGCCTCACATCTGCCAATTGTCCGATTCTCTTCGTAATGAGAAAGGCTTGCGGTTGAGCTTCAGAGGGTTGTGTGTTCTTTTTGAGTGTGATTTCAGCAATCGCTACTCGTTGTGCATTGTTTGCTGGATTGAGACACAACACTTCCCTGCCTGCAACATTCTTGACGATGGATTGATGAGGGGTGTGGTCGTGTCCGAAGAAGATTACATCGAAACCATCCACCTCTTCTGCAATGCGCCTTGACGCATCTTCCTCATACGTAGCCGTGCGAATGCCACCTTCCCAACCAGAATGAAATAACCCAACGATGATATCTGGTTTTTCAGTTTGTCGTACTTGTTCGATAGTTGTTCGAGCAACGTCCATCATATTTTCAAATCGCATTCCCTCCCACAATCGTTCTTCTAACCAATGTGGAATGGCGGGCGTCAATAGACCTATGACACAGACTTTTATGCCGTTTGCCTTACGACAAATGGTGTATGGCAGTAGATAGGGTGCATTTGTGGCGTTGTTGATCACGTTCGCACCAAGCATCGGACATTTCGTTGCTTTTATCCAACTATCATAAACAGTGTGCCCCGTTTCGATGTCGTGATTGCCCACTGTTGCAGCATCATATTTCAGATAGTTCAGGACACTTGCTGCGATGTTTTCTCGTTCGAGGCGAATGTAATTATAATAATAGGAAAGTGGTTGTCCCTGCAAAATGTCACCATTGTCGAAGAGGTAAACATTGTCAGCTCCATGTTGCTCGCGCAGTTGTTTCACAAGGGTTGATACCCTCGCCATCGAACCTTGCATCGGTTTGCGGTCAATGAAATCATAGGGGAAGAATGCGCCATGCACATCAGAAGTCTCGATGAGTTGTATCGTGATTTCGTCTTTCTTGGCGAATGTGGATGCTGTAGATAGGGCGAATGCCATCATGAGAATGAATAATCTAAACATAGCTTGTCAATCGAAAAGAGAGCGCAAAAATACAAAGAAAAATGCAGATCTTTCTCTGTTTTTGTATTTTTTTGTTGCATACATAAAAAGAAAGCAAAATTCGTAGAACTATTTGAGATCAAAAATTGTAGATTTGTATCCCACTAATTTATCTGTCCGTCCCCCTTGTTCGCGCACATAAACCAATACTTGATAGCTGTTTTCTGTTTGATAAAAGCTACCCTCGGAAGGCAGCAGAGCGATGTTTCCATTGCGATCTTTCCACAGAAACTGATAGTTGTAATAGCCCAGCTTCAGCGGTGTTATGAGGCGATAGCGCTTTTCGGCTTCATCATATGTCATGCGATATTGATCTGTAAAGCGGTCGTATGTCCAATCGCCATTGATGAAAATATCGCCATCGATTATCGGTTTGGTTTCCAATTCAAAAACCACCATCATGTAATCGCTTTCCGTATTGATTTTGTGGTTGTCTGAATTGCGAATGACAAACGCTCCATTTGCGTCTTTGTCATAAAGATAGTTCGGACGTGGCGTGGCGAGAAACGGATAAGCAAAGAAATTTGTCCCATCCCAACGCAGGTGTTCGATACCCATTGCGGCAACATCCGTAGAAAGAATTTCAAATTTGCGATATTCATTGCCTGCTAAAAAGATGTAGTCCTTACAATGCGTCCACCGCAATCCATCGGGCAAGGTGTATTGCGGTTTACTATTCCATCGGGCATTATCCCATCGGCGGTTTTGCAAGACGATAGTTGTGATTTGCTGTGCGGGGTTGGTAATCGTGTAATTACCATATTTTATTTCCATCCCCACCTGCTGATGCTTATCATTGATGGTTGCATCAGTATTGGTCGTTACCGACAACCCTACACCCATCATACGTTCCTGCGGTTCGGTAATCATAAAGCAAGCCTTCAGCACTGCATTGTGGTCTTCATCATACACTGTCAGCACATAGTTTCCTGAGATTTTGGGACGACATTTTTCGTTCGGAATCGTTATATTATAATGTGTATAGAGCGTATTTGTGAGCGTAGACTCTTGAATGTTTTCGATGAGATTGTCTTGCGAAAATCCCTCAATGTAATCGCTATCGAAGATGGATGATTGTTTTTGCCAATTGGCTTCGTAGTGTTCGATGTCGTAGGTGTATCGATGATACGTGTGGGTCAGGTCATCGAAGTCAATGGTGATGTTGCCTCTGTCCAATTCAATGATAGGTAGTTCTGTCCAATCGCCATTGCCCATAACCTGCAATGACTTGATATTCTCGCCATAAACCGTATGGCGTTGGGCATTGACAACTGAAATGTTCCAAAGCCAGCACACAATGATCAGCCAAACATACTTCATCTGCCCTCCGATCATTCAAAAAGTTGTTTGAAAAAATCATTCAAATCCTTGTCAAGATCCTTCATAAGATCATCACCGAGAATAATTGTATCACTGTCGGCAAGGTAGAGCTCATCGATGTGTTCGCCTTCTTCGTTTTCCAGCACAAAACTGAAAGGTTTCATTAGTCCCATTCTGTCTACCATGTCTTTGAACGAAATAATTTTTTTGCGCAAAAAATTCGTAGTTTTCTCATCGAATTTCTCGTCTTTGCTTTCTATCCATTGGTCTATGACACACCGCGTTATCTCTTCTCCATAGTCATCGAACGCCATCAAGTCGCCCGTTTCCGAGGAGATACGCAGGTGTATGTCCGTCATGATTTCTGGCTCGTCGGTAAATGGAAACTTTTGCGCCACTTTGCGCAGAAATCTCTCAGTTTGCTGATGGGTTTGTTCTGTTGCTTTCATAGCCAAATGTTTTACTTGTCAATTATGCAAGCAAAGGTAAGAAAAGATTTTCTTTTGTCTACTATTTTTTCGTGTTTTTTCGTTCCGCTGTGCAATGAATTGTTGTCAGATGATGGGTTTTTAGCTTGGCTTGCTGTCTAATTGTTTTTTTATGCTTATCTTTGCACGTGTTATGCAGAGATATTTCATCACCTTTTCGTACGATGGAACCGCCTATCATGGGTGGCAGTATCAACCCAATGGTGTAACGGTACAGGAAGTGTTGGAGCACGCCCTTGCCACATTGTTGCGCCATCCGATTGGTGTTGTGGGTGCAGGGCGCACAGATGCGGGTGTGCATGCTCGAAAGATGGTGGCACATTTCGACACCAAAATAATTTTCGATGCACAGCAAATGGTTTATAAACTCAATCGTTTGTTGCCCCGCGACATTGAAGTGAGCCAAATTATGCCCGTGGATGCGCAGCTCCATGCTCGTTTTTCGGCAACTTTGCGCACCTATCATTATTATCTTCATACTGCCAAACAACCTTTTTTGCGGGATTATTCGTTCCAACTCACCTATCCATTAGATTTCCAATTGATGAACAAGGCAGCCGAAATGCTTCTTGGTGAGCGAGATTTCAAATGCTTTTGTAAGGCAGGGGGCGATGCGAAAACCACAATTTGCAAGGTGAGCGAAGCCCGATGGATGCCCTTGGCAGCCGAATTGCACACAGGTGGAGCGGGCGAGGCGTGGTGTTTCGTGATTTCTGCCAATCGTTTTTTGCGCAATATGGTGCGGGCGGTAGTTGGTACGCTCATTGATGTGGGCAGAGAAAAAATCTCTTTATCTGATTTTGAGCGTATTCTTCAGGGCGGCACACGGTCGGATGCAGGAGAAAGCGTACCCGGAAATGCTCTATTTTTATGGGATGTGGCGTATGCCAATTCAGCAAAGATAACCAACGAGGAGAAATTATAGATAAAAACTTTGGCAATGTGGCGTTTTATTCTTACTTTTGCAAACAGACCGCAGGAAAACATTTCAGAAGTAGCAGGTTCTAAAAAATAAAAGGCACAAAGATCAAAAGTTCAGTATAAAGATAAAAACATTGTGTGAGATATTTAGAATGTGCTATGAGGCTGTCGGTCGAAAAAGAAAAGAAGATACGCTAATAAGCGTCTATAACAAAATCATTCTTATGAAAAATATTTTTCATGGCTTAGGCGTTGCGCTCATAACTCCTTTCAAGCAAGATGGCAGCATAGATTATGATGCCCTTAAACGACTGATAGATTATCATTTAGCAAATGGAGCTAACTTCTTTTGCATTCTTGCAACGACTGGCGAGAACCCTTGTCTTACTGCAGAAGAAAAGCGTGGCATCACGCAGTTTGTGAAAGCAGAAGTGGCTGGGCGAGTGCCCATTCTTCGTTATTGCGGGGGCAATCATACGGCAGCTGTTATAGAAGAAATCCGGCAAACAGACTGGGAAGGCATTGATGGCATTTTGAGCATTTGCCCTTATTATAATAAGCCGACGCAGGAAGGAATTTATCAACACTTCAAAGCCATTGCAGCCGTGTCGCCACTGCCCATTATTCTCTATAATGTTCCTAGTAGAGTGGGGGTGAACATGACTGCAGAAACCACACTTCGCATTGCTAATGATTGTCCAAACGTAGTGGGCATAAAGGAGGCATCGGGCGATTTGGCGCAGGTGGAAGAGATTCTTAAACATCGTCCTGCACATTTTGAAGTCATCAGTGGCGATGATGCCATCACTTTCCCATTGATTGCATCGGGCGCAATTGGGGTTATTTCAGTCATTGGAAATATTTTCCCCTGCAAGTTTTCAAAACTTGTGAAACTTACCTTGCAAGGACGTTTTGACGAAGCACGTAAGATTCAGTTTGCCTTGTTAGACTTCTATAAACTCCTTTTTGTAGAGGGTAATCCCGCTGGTTGCAAAGCAATGTTGAGCGAGTTGGGACTTATCGAAAACGTGTTGCGTCTTCCGCTCGTTCCTGTTAGCGAAGCAACGCATACGAAAATCCGAAGACTCATGAAGTCTTCAGATGAATGAAGCATAAATAATTGAAAAACAATCCCAAACAGGGATCTTTTCTTTTTCATAACTTCTGAGGCTTAGTTGCACGCTAACTAAGCCTCATTTTTTTTGTAACTGAGCCTCAGTTAGAATGCAAGTGTAATAGGTTCAATTTCATTTAGTATAATTCCGTTTCTGTTACTTGCCTAGGCAAGTGCCAAAGGAAGATCATTCGCTATGGCAATGTAAAAACTTAGTTTCTTGTTTTTTCTGAAATTAATTTGTAATTTTGCTATCGTTTTATAGATTTAAATATGGAAAGGATAGATAAAGAAATGATCCTCATAGCCGATAGTGGGAGTACGAAGACCGATTGGATACTCGCTATCAAAGATTTTGATAGTGCAGAAGAGGGGTGGAAGTCGGTTAGTTTGCAAACTGATGGTATCAATCCATTTCATCAAACAAAGATTGAAATCTTGAAACTCTTAGGCGATAGCTTGATTCCAAAATTGCATATGGCACTGGATATGTTAAATTTGGAGGCAAACATTGCTGAAGTGGCTTTTTATGGAGCTGGATGTATGGAGCAAACTATTCCCGTGATGAAATCTGTTCTTGGTGATTTGTTTCCAACGGCAGCCATAGTTGTTGAAAACGATTTATTGGGTGCTGCGAGAGCATTGCTTGGAGAGGAAAAAGGCGTTGCTTGCATACTTGGAACTGGAGCAAATAGTTGTTATTATGATGGGGAAAAAATTGTGAAGAACATTCCTCCTTTGGGCTATATCTTGGGCGACGAAGGAAGTGGAGCGGCTATGGGGAAGATTTTCTTAAATGGTCTTTTTAAAGAAAAACTACCCCAATCGTTGCGTGAGGCATTTTTAGCCGAATATGGAATGACTTATGTAGATGTCATAGAACGAATTTATAGGCAACCATTGGCAAATCGTTTTTTAGCATCTACGACTAAGTTTATTCTGAGAAATATCCATGAAGAAGGGATGGAGGAAATCGTAAGAGACAATTTTAGAGACTTCTTCCAAAATAATATATGCGCTTATACCACTTTAGGCGAACGACGAATTTCGGCTGTGGGCAGCATTGCTTATTATTTTAAAGATTATTTCATCAATGTAGCTAAAGCGTTTGGGTATGAAGTAGACAAGATAATGGTTTCGCCCATTGGTGGTATGCTTCATTATCATAAGTATCATTCAAACTTGATGTGACAGATTGCGAAACTATCTGTTTATAATGGCAGTCGTCTCCAAATGCAATTGGGGACGAGTTGCCAAAGTCTTGTCAGAATGTGCCAACGCCAGTCTATAATGACAATGTGCTTTTTTGCATAAATCGCTTTGACCATATCGTTTGCCACTTTATCAGCTTTCATGAGCAAAGGATACTTTGAACTATTGAGCAAGTCGGTATCAACAAATCCAGGTCTGAAATCAGTAAAATGAATATTCAGTTTTCGCCTATTTGCTAATTGCTCAAGTGCTTGAATGTAAGTGTTCTGAAACGCCTTACTTGCAGAATAGGCAGGGGCTTTCCCAAGTCCTTTTGTGCCGGAAATCGAAGATATACAGACAATATGACCATTATTTTGTTGTTCAAAAAATCGAAAAGCAAAACCGATTAAATTGGTAAACCCTGTAACATTTGTATGAACCGTTGTCATTTCTTTTTCTTCTGAAAGACCTTCATTCTGCCATCCTACACCAGACGAGTGAATATATAAATCCATTCCGCCTAAATCTGCAATCAATGCTTCAAGTTGAGCTTTGGCGTTTTCCTTGTTTACGTCAATCTCTTTGATGAAAATGTTTTGTGGAGAAATATTTCTAATATCTTCAAGACGCTCACGCCTGCGTGCTGCAATGCCCAAAGTCCATCCGTCATTGATAAGTAGCTTTGCGATTTCCTTACCAATACCCGAAGATGCACCCAAAATTATACAACGTCTTTTCACTATTCTTTGATTTTTGTTTTATTCGATTATTATAAAAGTCCATTTTCCACTTGTTGAACAGGCGGAAAACGGACTTTTTAACGGTTTCTGATTCTTATCTTTTATGCTCCACAAAAGAAGAGAATAATCAATTGAGCTAATAAGATTCTGAGGAACATGCTTAAAGGATAGACCGTAGAGTAACCAACGGCTGGTGCTTCACCACTACAAACCGAATTGGCATAGGCTAGGGCAGGAGGATCGGTATAGGTTCCTGCCAACATTCCCATGATGGTGAAGTAATTAAACTTGTATTTCATCCGAGCAATTGTACCAATAATGAGGATCGGAATAATCGTTATAAGGAAACCTGTATAGACGTATTTGAGCCCATCTCCTTGTGCAACAGTCTCCCAAAATCCTGCACCAGCTTTAATACCGACCGACGCAAGGAAGAGCGCGAGACCAATTTCACGCAGCATAAGATTTGCAGAAGTTGTTGTATAGGTTACTAAGTGCATTCTGTAACCAAAACGTCCTAACAGGATGGCAATGATCAATGGACCTCCTGCCAAACCTAATTTCAAAGGAACAGGCATACCGGGAATTGCTAGTGGAAGACTTCCGAAGATGATACCAACAATAATACCGACGAAGATGGTGGCAATGTTTGGGGCATTGAGGCGTTTGATAGAATTTCCCATCAGCTCTGCAACGCGTTGTACGTTTTCTTCTGGACCTGCCACCATAATTTTGTCACCTACTTGGAAACGGTGATGACGACTTGCAAAAAGGTCCATTCCTTGACGGCTTATGCGCGTAACGTTAACGCCATAAAGTGTTCTGAAGTGCATCTTTCCTAATGCTTTTCCATTGACTTCGCTATTTGTAACCAAAATTCGACGACTGATCATGCGTTGTGGTTGGTCTTCTTCATGCCAATTAGCTTCAATTTCTTGACCGATAAAAGCTCTAACAGCCTCTGCATCAGCTTCAGCACAAACTACCAAAATCTCATCTCCAAGATGGAATATTGTATCTCGTGATGGAAGTGAAACCAATCCGTCGTGCATCAAACGTGTGCATACAACATCACGATTTAAAAACTCTGTGATTTCTTGAAGGTTTCTGCCTGCCAAATAAGCATTCTCAACCTTAAGGTACATTGTACAGGGTTTGGTTGTAACATTTTCTGTTTCTTCTTCTTCAAACTTGCTGTTTTCTTTTTCAAGGTTGATTTTGCAGATGAATTTAATCGCCAATGTTGCACCAATAATTCCGACAACACCTAACGGATAGGCACATGCATAGCCCGAAGCAATGTCGAAATTTGCACCATTAGGGAAGACGCTTGCTACAGCCTCTTTTGCAGCTCCTAAACCTGGTGTGTTGGTTACGGCTCCATACAATGTTCCTACCATCATAGGAAGGTTTTCAACTTTGCTTGTATCAAAGAAGAGATAATAGCAAGCAAACATCACTGCCACGTTGAGTATAATAGCGCAGCAAGCAAGAATATTTAACTTGATACCGCCTTTACCGAAACTCTCAAAGAATCCAGGTCCAACTTGTAAACCAATCATGAAAACAAAGAGTATCAAGCCAAAGTCCTGAAGAAAGGTAAGTGTCGGGAGCGGACCAGTAAAGCCTATGTGCCCCGCTAAAATACCCACAAAGAGAATAAACGTTACGCCAAGGGAAATTCCTCCAATCTTGATTTTTCCAAGATAGACTCCTAAGGCAATAACAATAGAATAAAGTAGCACTATATGAGCTACGCTTTCTTGATGTGTAAAAAGTTTAATTAGCCAATCCATAAATAATGTTTTAATTATGCGTGCAAAGGTACTCAATTATTATTGTACTTTTAAGTTTTTTATATTCTTTTTTTCTTTCACTTAACGAAAACTTTGTTTTTGTGTGATCAGAAAATTTCTTTAGATTCTAGGATAGATTTGTATATGTTTTCAAATGTTTCTCTTAACAATGCTTCATTATCTATGGTAGTTCTGATTTCTTCTAAGTTTTTTGCATTGGGCGAGTTAGGAATCCACAAGCGGAGATAGCCAATCCGACTGTATTTTTCCTTCATGTGTTGCTGAAAACGCAACCATTGCTCGTCTTTTGCTTTTTCTGGATAGTTCTCTAGACCATATTCGATGGCTCTTGAAAACACGATTTCAGGATCTAAATCCCTGTCTGCCTCAGCCACAATCTTTCCATAAATACTCCGAGGGGCTCTCGAACTACTCGCTCTGTGGTCTTCTACTGCTTCCTTCATTATCTTAAGCTGATCGGGCGAAAACCATTTTTTCAAGCGAGCGTCGTTTATCAAGATCTTCCCACTGGTGATATGATGAATAGCACGTGGTCCTTCCATACCCAAATCATGGTAGGCGGCTATAACATACACCATATTAATATCTGCCCCTGTAGTGGGAACGAGGTTCAAAGAATTTTTGATGACACGTTGCACATGGTTTAGTCCATGCGATTTTCCGAATGCGTTGTATCTAGGTAGGATTTGTTGTTCAACAAACTCCATCAAATCTAAATTGAGATTTTGTTTCATTTACGTTAGTTTTTGAATATAACGATGAGTATAGAAGCCACAGTTATAAAACCAAAAATAAATATATTTCGAGCCGTCGCACCCAACACTTGATTGAGTGCTTTTCCTTTTTTGATGGCTTTTAGCTTTTTATGGGTGGCGAAATGAAAATAGAGGTAAACGAAATAGGCAGGAAATAAGCTCGAGATACTGGTATTTCCTGCTCCAATCACCGCAAAAACACCTAAGAAGAAATAAAGCGTTTCAGCCTGTTTCTCGCCTATATGCACCACAAGAGTTTTCTTTCCTGCCTTTTCATCCAACTCTCTATCGCGATAGTTGTTCACTACGAGTAACGTATCAATGACCAATCCACAGGCAAACGAAAGGACGAAAACTTCCCATGTGATATTTTGGTGAAGTGGAAGGAGCGATACATAGTAGCTTAGACAAACGGGAATAATACCGAAAAAGATCACCACCAAAAGGTCGCCAAGCCCGAGGTAGGAAAATTTCGTGGTGTAAAGAAAACTGAAAATAATACACAACCCTCCTACTATGAGCATTTCCCATCCGCCATAATGCATCAGTGGAAGCCCAACAAAGCTCGCTAATAACGTTGTAAAGATTATTCCTTTACGCATTGCAGCCAGACTTATCCACCCTTCGCTACATGCTCGCTTTGGTCCAAGTCTTGTTTCCGATGCATCGTTACCTTTTAAACAGTCATAGTAATCATTGATGAAATTAGCATCGATTTGCATCAAGCCTGCAAACAAAAAGCAAAGCAGTGCTGGTGCAAGCTGAAAGCCGCTGCCATTGGCATCTTTCCACGCCAAAGTAACACCAATTGCAACCGGAACTATCGCACTGATAAGCGTCTTTGGTCGTGCTGCCAAGAGCCATGCTTTCAATGAATTGATCGCTATCGCATTGTCGTTTGTCGTCTGCATTGTTTGTTTCATCTCTTGCCTTTTTCTTTCCGTAGAAGAGGCGTGAATTAATTAAAGAAATTCCAACTCACCCCCAAGCGGATAATGTTTGGGTTGATGGGATAATGGGGGGTGAAGAAAGCACTGCCACCATCTCGTTTATTCAAATGCGACATCATGATGAAGAACCGCGTTTGTTTCAGATGAAAATTGGCATAAGCATTGATGACAGGATAATTGCCTATCTTTGTTTTGCTTGCATCGGTTTCTTGTATGCCAAAACTACCTATAATGGGAATGTATTCAGGTGCGTTATACTTCGTGAAATAGCGCATATCCACACCCAAGTCGCATCGCAACACCTTCGCTATTTTAAATCGAGTGAATAAGTTTGTGTAGACATTAAGTGTTGGGACGGGCATTATGTCATTGTTGGAACTTTTTTGAAACGTAACCACATTCTGCCAATGCAAGAAACCCAATTTAAAGTCTTGTTGCAACTGCAATGTGAAAAGGCTAATTGCCTCTTTTTCTTGTCGAACATTCACCACATTGTTTTCTATCAAGTAATTGTTTCCACTGGCTATGCGGTCATTTTGCACACCGAAATAGGTGTGATTTTTGATCAAGTCATAACCCGCACGAAGCTTTGTATGGGTCTTTGCGATGGCAAGTTCGCCCAAAACTCTCGAATGCACTATCTGACTTAACTCATTGTTGTCCCACCAAAGATGGCGACTGTGATAAGTGTACATCAAGAACGAAGGCATATCACGGTGCAAGAAAGCATTGACCGACAACTGAAGACTATCATTCAATGCACGAATGTTCAACTTCAGTACACCATCAAGGTGTAGTTGTCCAGCACGTTCACCCGCAAGCCAAACTTCACCATTCAGATTGTATTGCAGGTGTTTTCCAGTGGTTTTCAAGAGTTGCCCACCGACAGAAACATCTTGCTTGTTCCACGTTTCATAACCCATCATAAGAGGCGAAGAACTCGTTGCAGTTGTGGTGATAGCAGGCATCTCATAGCGGCGCATTTCATGACTGATAAATGCTTTCAGTCCCGCCTTTGCCCACTTGTTAAATCCTTCGAGCAATGCCACAGCAAACGTGTTTTTCAGCGACCATGCCTTTGTGCGGTCATAGATACTATCGTTTGATACCGAGCCTATATTATAATAGTTGTTGGCATAGAAATTTTTAGGCGTCTCGTAGGCTTGATAAATGCGGCGGTAGTTGTCGAAACGCATCGTATGAATGAAACTCGTAACAGGCACATATTCCTCTTTCATCCATTGCTCTGCTGCATCTTTCTTTTCAGATTGCGATGTTTGAAGTTTAGCCAATTGGTCTTTATCTTGCAAGTCCACACTAATGCGTGTACTATCTGCGTTCATTTTTTCTTGTTTATTGGGTGTATCGCCTACAATTCGAGCATTTTCGGGTCGTCCCTGTGATTTGAGTGTCTTCTCATAGGTAGCTTCATCAAATGTCCTACCGCTTTCTCGTGCCTTCTTTTTTGCTTGTTCTTTGTCAGCCTCTTTGCGCTGGGCTTCCGAAGATTTCATAGCAAACTTTTTGGCGTCGATTTCTTCTTGCGTCATTGGGACTTTTCGGAAAAAGCCAACACTATACCGATGGTTTAAAAAAACGTGTTGATTGTCGTTTCTATTCCAATTTTTTGACAAGATGGTAGGGATTTCATCTTCCGTATAACTTTCGTTGAATGCCTCGGGATTGGTGATATAGGCATCGTTGGCAATACCGCCATTTTCTGCCACTTTTTGATGATTAAGTCCGAAAAGTATGTGGGCTTGATAGCGTTCGCCCAAGTAGCTTCCCCACATCGAATAATTGATATGCGATGAGGATTGATGGTCGTAGTAGCCACGTCCATAGAGGTAATCAAACTTAAATCCAATGCCTATTCGTTTGCTAAAGTTAATGGCAAAAAGGGCTCTAAATCTGTCTTCTCCATTAGTGCGATCGCCAGCTGATGTATAAGTGAGGTTGGTAATTGGCGATAATGTGGAAGTAAACTTAAAATCTTGTGGTTCAACGAGGAAATAATCATACGGATCTAAGAAAAAGAAATCCTTTGTCGAACGTCTGTTAATGAAGATGCGATTTTGGCGTGGCGCACCTAAATTGCCCAAGGTGTTGTATTCGCCACGCAACCCAGATGTGAAGATTGTATTCATATACATGAAAGATGCCGTATCGGGTTGAGATACCATTCGGTCGCCAAATCTTTCATCGATGGTCCAAACCTTCAATCCTTTTGGCACTTCCTTGTGATGCGTTTGAGTGGAGTCGGAACGATTGAGAGACAATTTTGATTGCTCATTATTGTTAAAACTGCCCAAGCCGTTTAAATTCTCAATTTGTGAAAATGCAGCATTTGCCCCTGAAAGTAGGCAAAAGAGGAGAAAAAAGTATTTTTTCATTAACGAATAATCCTAAGAGTGGCTTCTACAAATTTAAATACCATGGATGCAAGAATAATGATGATGCCTGTATTCGTTGCATCGGTTGCATACCAAACGATTACACCCGTAATCGCACCCAACATAAAAATAATGTTCAACCATTGTCGCAAGGTTCTGAAACGATCTTCCCGCTGCACCTTTCTACCTTGCTCTGTTATATATTCATTGCTTTGTCGTTTTCTTTTTGTTATCATTTTTGCTACTTATCAATTTCTTTTGAATTAATATTAAAGTGAGTTCGATGAATTACGAAGTATCTGTAAACTTGGTGATTAGCAAAATTTATAGTAACTTCATAGTCTGAAAAACAAAGCACTACGAATAAAAATTGCTATGATCACTGAGGACAAAGTTACGGAAATATTTTGTATGGAAGATGAATTCTGCAAGTTTTTTGATGCATGATGGAAAAATATACGTTAAAACCAGCAAAGATGAGAAAATATCAGTTTGATACCATGATGCCTATAGCAGAAATGATAAACCATAGAGAAGAGTTTCCGTCATCATAAAACTTTTAAATTCTATACATAAAATCAACAAAAACAATAATACAATGAACAAAGATAACAATATCGTCGGGCAGCGGAACGGAAATGTCATAGTCCATTGATTTTATAACTCTCTAATTTATTGGCGCAGATTCTGTTGTGGAACAGGATTTGCGCCTTATTCTTTTCGTTCCAACTCCTTTTGTAAGCGCAGGATTTCATCTCTGTATTGCGCTGCCTGCAAGAAATCAAGGTCTTTTGCAGCTTGCTTCATCAAGGCAGTGGTGTTGGCGATGCTCTTTTCAAGCTGACTGCGTGTCATATACGCTACGATAGGGTCGGCTGCAATGGCGGGTTCTGCATCGTGGGCGGGTAGGGTATAGGTGGTTTTTGATGTTTTCGTTTTACTGATTGACATCGATTGTTTTATTTCGCCAGTTGGCAACACATCTTTGATCGTTCGTGTGATTTGCGTAGGCGTAATACCATTTTCCTCGTTATATTTTAGTTGTTTTTCTCTTCTCCGCATTGTTTCGTCAATGGTTTTTTGCATACTGTCGGTTATGGTGTCGGCATACATGATCACCTTCCCATTAACGTTTCTTGCGGCACGCCCCGCCGTCTGTGTCAAACTTCGATGACTTCTCAAGAAACCTTCTTTATCTGCGTCCAAAATAGCGACAAGTGAGACCTCGGGCAAATCGAGTCCCTCTCGTAAGAGATTGACACCCACAAGCACATCATAGATGCCCGCCCGCAAGTCATTGATGATTTTAATTCGGTCGAGACTTGCTACGTCGCTGTGTATGTAAGCCGTTCGCACTTCATGGTTCAGCAAATATTCTGTCAGTTCTTCTGCCATGCGCTTTGTGAGCGTGGTGATGAGCACCCGTTCTTCTTTTTCAGCCCTCACCAAAATCTCCTCCAAAAGATTATCGATTTGATTTTCCGACGGACGCACTTCTATTTGAGGGTCGAGCAAACCAGTTGGACGTATTACCTGTTCCACGACAACACCTTCGGTTTCTTCCAATTCAAAATTGGCAGGTGTTGCTGAAACATAAATCACTTGATGAATGAGCTGATGAAATTCTTCAAATTTCAGCGGACGATTGTCAAATGCGGCAGGTAGACGAAAACCAAACTCAACAAGGTTTTGTTTGCGCGCTCTGTCACCACCATACATCGCAGAAATTTGCGGAACGCTCACATGACTTTCATCTATGATGATAAGATAGTCTTGCGGAAAAAAATCTAAAAGACAATAAGGACGTTGTCCAGGTTCTCTTCCATCAAAATAGCGAGAATAATTCTCTATACCCGAACAATGCCCAAGTTCTTTTATCATCTCCATATCGTACTCTACACGCTCTTTAATGCGTTGAGCCTTAATATTTTCTCCTATTTCGCTAAAGTAATCAATTTGCAAAACAAGGTCGTCTTGTATTTGTCGGATAGCGTTTGCTGTTTGTTCTTTCGATGTAACAAAAAGATTTGCTGGACTGAGGGCATATTCTGTAAAAGACGCTATTCGCTGATAATCTGTTGAGGTGAGCTCTTCGATGTTGTCGATTTCATCGTCCCACCACGTTACTCTTAAGATATTGTCGCTGTAAGCAATTGCAATGTCCACCGTTTCGCCTTTCACTCGGAAATTGCCTCGCTGCAAATCAAGGTCGTTTCGTGTGTAAAGCGCATCCACTAGTTGTCTCAAAAAGTCGTTTCTGTTCAGCGTCATTCCCTGTTTAATATGGATCACGCTGTCTTTCATTGCGACAGGACCACCCATACCATATATACATGAAACCGAAGAAACCACAATCACATCCTTTCTGCCCGATAGGAGTGATGAAACGGCAGAAAGACGAAGTTTGTCTATCTCGTCATTGATTGCCAAATCTTTTTCAATGTAAGTATCGGTCGTAGGCAGATAGGCTTCAGGTTGATAATAATCATAATACGACACGTAATACTCTACTGCATTATAAGGAAAAAAGCCCTTCATTTCTTCGTAGAGTTGCGCTGCCAAAGTCTTGTTGTGCGAAAGAATGAGTGTCGGCTTGTTCACATTGGCAATCACGTTTGCCATTGTGAAAGTTTTTCCAGATCCCGTTACCCCTAACAACACTTGACTTTTGTCACCTCGGTTCAGCCCGTCAGTTAATTCTCGGATGGCTTCTGGTTGGTCACCCGTTGGTTGATATCTTGATATTAATTGAAAATCCATTCTGAGGCACAAAGTTAAGAAAAAGATTGCGTTTTTTAGCTTTTAAAAATAATATTTTTCATTAAAATATATATACACGTTTGGCACTTTATGGAATAATGTGTAACTTTGCAGTTCAAAACAGAATTATGAAGAAGAACATTCTCTGCTTAATGGCATTTGTGTTGCTGCTCACAAGTTGTGCGCATGAATACAATCAGGTTTATAAGTCAACGGATTACACTTATAAATATGAATTTGCAAAGGAATGCTATGCCAAAAAGAAATATAGTTTTGCCGTGCCACTTCTGCAAGATGTGGTAACAATAATGAAGGGAACAGACAATGCACAGGAGTCTCTTTATCTGTTGGCAATGTCCGAATATGGTCTGAAAGACTATGAGGCTGCGTCAGAGGCATTTAAAAAATACTGTCAAACCTATCCACATGGTAACTATGCAGAAATGGCAGCGTTCTATATTGGACAAAGTCTCTATGAAGGTGCACCCGAAGCCCGTCTCGATCAAACACCGACCGTGGCTGCCATCGCTGCTTTTCAGAACTATTTAGACCTTTATCCAAATGGCATTAAGCGTGGATCTGCTGAGCAACGCTTGTTTGAATTGCAAGACAAACTCATTCGCAAGGAATACCTTAACGCTAAATTGTACTACAATTTGGGCTCCTATTTTGGCAATTGCACCAGCGGTGGCAACAACTATGAAGCCTGCATCATTACGGCAGAAAATGCGTTGAACGATTTTCCATACACCACATTGCGTGAAGACTTTGCACTTTTGATAATGAAAAGCAAATATGAATTAGCACAAATGAGTGTAGAGGAAAAGAAATTAGAGCGCTTTCAGGATGCAGAAGATGAATGCTATGGTTTCATCAACGAATATCCCGACTCTAAAGAACGTGCAACTGCCGAGAAATACATTGAAAAATGTAAGCAGTTCACCGAAAAACGATAATTTAAAAGACAATTAAACATATCATCAATGGATTACAGAAAGTCAAAATCACCAGTCAATACCGTAACGCGTGACGTTGTAGAACTCTGGAAAGATACAGACAACATCTATGAAAGTGTAGCAATCATCGCTAAGCGTGCTAACCAAATTTCAGTGGAAGTAAAGGAAGACCTTAGCAAGAAATTAGCAGAATTTGCTTCTTACAATGATTCGCTCGACGAAGTGTTTGAAAACAGAGAACAAATAGAAATCAGTCGCTACTATGAGAAATTGCCTAAACCATCTCTCTTGGCAACGCAAGAGTTCTTGGATGGCGACATCTATTGGCGCGACCCTTCTAAAGAAAACAAAGAGGAAGAAAATTTCTAAACAATGATACAAAGAAAACAAACAATCTTCCTGATGCTTTCTGTCATCGTTGGGTTGATATGTCTTTGTTTGCCATTGGCAACTTTGCAGCCAAAGGGCATGGGTGCGGATGTTGTGATGACAAACTTGTGGATAGTACAGGCAGATGGCACAAAGCAATTCAATGTGTCACCGCTCTTTGCACTCTTGTTATTGACAAACTCATTACAAGTTTTCACTATCTTCGATTTTCGCAATCGCAAACGCCAAATCAAGCTCTGCACATTGGCTTTCCTTCTTCTCTTAGGGTGGTGTGGAGTGTATGCCTATTTCACATTCTGCGCATTTGAAGGCTATGACCTCCACAGAAACATTACTGCTATTTTGCCTGTCGTATCGATAGTTTTAGTCTTGATGGCACGCCAATCAATTGCTGCAGACGAAGAATTGGTGCGTTCGGCTGATAGAATAAGATAAAAAATGCGTATTAAGCTGGTAAGACCAGAAGAAGACACCAAACAAAAATCGTTGGGAAGGTGCTTTCAAAGTAAAGATATTAATTTGGTAGAAGACATATAGTTTCTCTTGACTACCAATTTAAATTAGATAAGGTTTGTCTTAATTATTTTTAGACAAACCTTATTTTATTTGCAAGTTACTTACCTTCTGAAATATTTGTGAGTATGTTTCTTTTTTTGTATTTTTGTCGTAGTTGAATATTTTAAGCATAGCTATGCTTAGGTCATCGTTTTTTGGAAACTTTACCTTTAGCAAGTAATCGTTCTCCAACGCTTGCGTTAGCAGGAAAATGACTAAATGAAATTGAACGTAAAACAACTCTAACGGTCTAATGACCAATTTGGGTTAAACAAGAAATAAAATAAACAAAACTCCTATGAAATCAGATTCTTCTCATCAACCCACCTATACCATTCCTGTGGCAATATGTTTTTGTGTGCTTTTCTTTGGCTCGCTATTGCTGGCTTATTTGATGGAAACACGTGATATGGCACCACCCAGAAAATACGAAGTAGATATGTCGGGTGCAGTGGTCGGTATCGACACCACCTCTAAAGCTCCGGTTTTAACGAAAGAAGAAGCAAAAGAAGTAGAAGTGAAAGAAAACAAGAAGATAGACTATATCGAAACACCTACTCCCAAAAAGGAGGAAACATCTACAGAAAGCGAACCAATTATTGTTCCATCGGTTCCACAAACTCCAAATACGGGTGAACCAACGTCTAATGCAGAACAAAAAGTGCCTACTATCAAGATTCCTAACCCCGAACCAAAGATAGTGGAACCTAAAATAGAAAATCCGAATTAGTAGAATTTTCTAAGGTTTCCTATTTATTCCTCAATTTCAGAGAGACTTTTTGCGAGGTTTCCAACGAAGTTACTTGTTGTTTCAAGAGGGGCATAAGCGAAGTAGCGAAATCCTCTTCTGATATTTTTACGCATTGATACGCCATTGTTTTTCAAAAAACCAGCCGAATTTTGCGTGAAACTCCAGTCTAAAGTGGTGTCTTTTGCAAGGTTTGAAACAAGGCGTATCATAATGTTTTTTGTCTCTTTTTCAATGTTTTGGACAAACGGCAGTTCATCTTTCTCAAAATAAAAGAAGTCAATCAGTATGCAGCCTTGCAATTGTGCGATGCGCTGAAGATGCAATTCCATGAGCCATTGTTCGAGTTTCACAAAATCAATTTTGTCGCCTTTGTTTCTCATATACCAGCCAAGACGAATGATTCCTTCCAAACTTATGCCACGATTGAGCATTGCATACGTGTTGTAAACAATGATTTTAAGTGTTTCGATGGCTTCGATAGAGGTGTCAATGTTATGTAATTCTCTATGAATAATTTTCTCTAATTTCCGATTCAAGAATTTATTGCTCAAGCGCACTTTTCCTTTTTCTATGTTCGTACCTTTTTTACGCTCCATGAGTGCATCTTGAACCCGCTGTATCAGTTCGATGGGCAACTGCATGTTTTCATCTTTGGCACAGTTGTTTACGCCCTTTACAAAGGTGGTAAGCACGTTTTGAACATCCACCATCTGAAACAGCTTATACCATTTAAATACTGACATTGGTTCAATACTTACTGTTGTATTGAACGCCCCTGAACAAAGGAGCTTAAAGAAATTTCGCTGAATGATGTTCATAACGTGCTTTTTACTATTGATTTGCATCTGTTTTATATTAACGCCAAATCGTTTATGAATATTGCTTTGGAAGGCGGAATATTATTGCCCAAAGTGCCAAAATGCCAATCAGCATTGGGTAATATAAATTAAGGTATGAGGCTTACAGGAATAATTTGTTCATAGTTCTTTTGCAATATCGTCCACAATTAAAATTGTTACCATGTATTGGTAGTGCACGTATATATTGATGATGCTCACAAGGAAAGCTTTTCCTCAGCTCTGCACCACTGTTTGTCACTTACGTTCTTTATATTTTCTGTATCACGAAGTCATACATCCATTTGTAGACATCCTTCACAATGATGGATAGAAGGAGATACAAGCAAATATTCAAAAATTTTTGCAAAGTTAAGAAAAATGTGGGAAAATGTTATTGGGTAAATCGATTTTTGAGGTAAATTGCAAGTGAGCTTTACTTATATTTCAGATGAGGCTCAGTTGCAAGCTAAATGAGGTTCAGTTACACAGCAAGTGAGCCTCACTTATTTTGCAGCCATTTTTACCTTTAAACCTGAATGATTATAAAGCTCTGAACCGATTTTTATTTGTTACGGGAATGTGCTGTTTGGTTTCTTTAGAAATAAAACGTTCTTTTGACTTTTCTTTCTGAAACTTTTTGTATTTTTGTATCACATATAGAGATGAAGAAGACTAAGGTTCTGATACTCGTTGCCCTCTTGCTTGGTGCAGTAGCCTTGGGATTGGGCATTTGGTTTTCAACTTATGCAACCGCTGAACGTCAGTTGGTGGACAAGTTGAATGAAAAAGCATATACCTTTCAGTATAAGCAACTTGACTCCGTTTCTTCTTATGCCAATCGCGCCTATTCGCTTTCAGCTGGTTATGATGTTGGTAAGGCTGAGGCGATGAATAATTTGGCTTTTGTTGATATTATTAAGATGAATTATTCGACTGCATTTTTGCGGTTGGACTCTATTTCTGATGTTACGGATAATCAAGTAGAGTTGCTCATTTCCGACATTCAGCGCATGCGTTTGTGTCAGCGCAGGTCTCTCAATAAGGATTTTTATGATTATCGTGAACAAGCCAAAAGACGCATCCGACGCATAAAAGAAGAGGAAAATTTACTCACAGAGCATCAATTCCGACGATTTCTTTATGCGCAAACAGAGCTGTTGCTCGTTACGTCGATTTATTATTATTATGTGGGTTTAGAAAAACCATCCCACGATGCTTTGTTGAGTATCAATGGCGAGGAACTCTTGCAACAAGACACTGCACAATATCTCAATTATACCTATAATATTGGTGCGGGTGGAGTGTTGAAAGGAAAAAATCAAGATGAGATTTATCAGAAAGAGTTTGAGGTGTTGATGCGTTGTTATGAGATAGCGCGCGAACATGGTTATATCTATTTTGAAGCCAATGCGTTGCAGGCGATAAGTGAAAAACTGCTGAAAACATCTGCACCCGAAAAGCTCATTGCCAATAATCCGCCTGCATTTGCCTTAATCAATAGCAATCATGTTCCTGATGAACTATTGGCAGGGAATTTGGCAGAACGTGCATTGGCGTTGTTTTCTTTCTATGGCGATATTTATCAGCGAGCCAGTGCCTACCGAACTTTGGCTTCTTGTTATTGGGACATCAAGGATTACCATTCGGCAGTGTTCTATTTACAAAGTGCATTGAAGGAAAACCCCGCCATCAGTCAGGTACCAGATTTGTTGGCATCAATTTATGAACAATTGAGTGTTACCTTCTCTGCCATCAATGATAAGCGCACGAGTGATTACTATCGAAACCAGTATCTTGACCGACAAGAGCAAACACGACAAGACCGCTATTTAGAGGCCAGAGCTGGGCAACTTACGCAGGTTTCAGAACAGTTAAACTATATGATTATTAGTGTAATAATCGTAATAGTTATAGTAATTCTTTTGCTTTTTATTTTCCACAGAATGAAAAAGCGCGACAGCAACGGAGCAACGCTCTCTCAATTAATCCAACCGCTTAAGGAATGGCAACAGCGACACAATGTTGCAATGGAAGCATTGCAGGAGGAATTGGAGGAAATCGAAGAAGCGGGACAGGTGGAGCAAGTACATGTGGTTAAAAATAAGGAAAAAAGTCTTGAACAGCGGGCAAAGGTTTCATTGCTCAATGCCATCACACCTTTTATCGATCGCATTTTGCATGAAATTAGGCAGTTGAAAACGAAGAAAGAAGATGAAGCTACAAGGCAAGAACGACTTTTGTATGTTTCCGAACTGACGGAAAAAATCAATGAATACAACAATGTGCTGACTGAATGGATTCAATTGAAGCAAGGCGAACTGTCGTTGCACATCGAACGTTTTTCTGTGCAAGACGTGTTTGATGTCATTGAAAAAGGGAGACGAGGATTTATTTTGAAAGGAATTGATCTGCAAATCTATCCATCTTCGGACATTGTCAAGGCAGACAAGGGGCTTACTCTCTTTATGATTAATACGTTGGCAGACAATGCACGCAAGTTCACACCAGCCGGTGGGTGTGTGGAAATTGGTTCAAAGGCAACAGACGATTATGTAGAAATTTTTGTTACAGACAATGGGACAGGCATTGCTCCAGAAGTGTTGAAAGACATTTTTTCGCCGAAAGTAATCATTGACAACCCAAAAGACGAATCGCACGGATTTGGTTTAATGAATTGCAACGGCATTATTAACAAGTATAAGAAAACGAGTAAACTCTTCAGTGTCTGTTCATTGGGTGCAGAAAGTGAAGTGGGGCAGGGTAGTCGTTTCTTTTTCCGCTTGCCAAAGGGTATCAGTCATTTACTTTTATTGTTGAGCACATGGGCTTGTTTGTCGCTTTTGCCCGCTTCTTTGGTGGCAGCCGAGAAACGACAGAAATCTGAACGAGAGGCAGACATTGTTCCATCGAAATACTTAGATGCTGCTAATCATTATGCAGATTCAGCATATTATAGCAATGTGAAGGGAAATTATGACGCAACGATGCGTTTCGTGGATTCTTGTTTGGTGAATTTGAATAAGCATTATTTATTGCTCTATCCGAAGGGTAAGTATTTGATGCGTTTCAATGCGCCCAAGACAGAAATTGCAGCAGAGATTTTTTGGTTTCAAAATGGGGTGAATACAAATTATAGCATCATCTTAGACATCAGAAATGAGTGTGCTGTTGCTGCGCTGGCTTTGCATCAATGGGATTTGTATCGTTACAGCAATAGCGTCTTCACACATCTTTACAAAGAGTATTATGCCGATAGAACGTTGGCTGATTATTGTAGGATGATGCAGCGTTCAAAGACGAATAAGAACGTGGCTATCAGTTTGTTGATAGTCTTTTTGCTGGCCATTCCTGTCATTTATTATTTTATGTATTATCGCCATCAATTGTTTTATAAGTTTTGTGTAGAACAGTTGCGTGGCATCAATGACATTCTCCTTAGCGATTGGACTACGGAAGAAAAGCTACGACGGATTAATAAGGTGAAAATTGATAAATTTCCGCTTTCATTGCGCGAGATAGTAGACACGATTATTGACGCTTTGCAGGCGGCAAAAACTCAGGAAGAGCGTATGCTGCTCCGCATAGAATGGTCGACCGATCATTTAAAACGATTGGCTTATGAGGATCAGAACTTGCATGTAAGCAATAATATTTTGGATAATTGTCTTTCAACCTTGAAGCACGAAACGATGTATTATCCGTCAAGAATAAAACAACTGGTTGACAATCAAGGAGATTTTGAAACCATTGATGAACTAGCATCCTATTACAAGGAACTCTATACGTTGCTCAGTTTGCAAATTCTGCGGCAGGTTTCTTCGCAAAAACAAAGTGTGACGAAGGTGCTTTTGACAGAAGCTTTGCCTAAAAATGTGGCGGTGCGTGGTTTGTCGGCAGAACAAACAAGCGTCATTGGAGATACCGACCTGCTGAAATATCTTTTCCGTGTGCTTCAAAAGCAAATGGGAGTAGCGTTTTCGGAAGTTGTGCTTAACGATGTGGAAGGTGGCTATTTGTCTATTCAGATAGCCACCCAGCAAAAGCAATTGTTCAACTTAGCAACTGAAGATCTCTTTTCGCCTCATACCGAAAGCATTCCTTTGTTCGTTTGTCGGCAAATTTTGCGTGAAATAGGAGAACGAACCAACCATCGAAGATGTGGGATCGTTATTAATGAGCAAAACGAAGAGATTATCATTCAAATTATTCTAACGAAAGCAAATCAATAAACAACGATGAATAACTTTAAGATCATAATAGTAGAGGACGTGCCTTTAGAACTGAAAGGTACGCAAGGAATTATTCGTTCTGAAATCCCTGAAGCCATCATCTTGGGTTCTGCGCAGAATGAAAAAGAGTATTGGGCACTGATAAAGGCAGAACTTCCCGCCCTTGTTTTGCTCGACTTGGGGCTTGGTGGGTCTACAACGATAGGTGTGGAGATTTGTCGGCAGACAAAAGAGATGCACCCAGCGGTGAAAGTTCTGATCTTCACAGGAGAGATATTGAACGAAAAACTTTGGGTGGATGCGTTGGATGCAGGTGCGGATGGTATCTGTCTGAAGAGTGGCGAGTTGCTGACAAGGGGTGATGTGGTAAGCATTATGGAAGGAAAACGGCTTGTTTTCAATCAACCTATATTAGAAAAGATTGTCGATCGTTTTCGGGAGAATGTCAATAGTGAACTGATGCACCAAGAAGCGGTCATTAACTATGAAATAGATGAATATGATGAACGCTTTTTGCGCCATTTGGCATTGGGTTACACGAAAGAGCAGATAACCAATTTGCGTGGTATGCCTTTTGGAGTGAAGAGTTTGGAAAAGCGTCAAAATGAGTTGGTGCAGAAACTTTTTCCCAATGGGCGAGGTGCAAACGGAGTGAATGCAACCCGACTTGTCGTGCGGGCATTGGAGTTAAGGATCATAGATGTAGACAATCTCTATTCGGATGAAGAATAAACTTGGCATCATTGCAATATTTCTTCTGGGACTTCAAGGAGTGTTGATACTCTTGTCGTGGATTGCTTCTGCTGCATTTCCAGAATGGCACGTTTCTTCTTTACTAAGCGAAGAGGGTATCAGATGGTTTTTCAGAACCTTTACGGGTAACTTGGAGACTGATATTTTAATGTGGATATTACTTTTCTTGATGGCGTATGGTGCATTGAAAAGGAGTGGCTTGCTTGGTTTAGTGCGTCAATTGTGTTTTGGCGGTGGGAAGATAAGTATGCTTTCTTACCGCCAAAGGATGGGTTTGCGAACAGTTTTCTTTGAACTATTTATTTTTATTGTGGTAAGTTTGTTGCTCACAATGTTTCCTCAAGCTATTCTTTTGAGTGTAACAGGGGAACTTTTTCCGAGTAGTTTTTCGGACAGTGTACTTCCTTCTATTTCTTTTGCTTTTATTCTTATAGCATTTAGCTATGGCTTTATAGCGGGTGCTTTCAGAACCTTAAATGATGCTTATGCAGCATTGTCAGTGGGATTATTGCCTTTTGTTCGTTTCTTTCCAATCTATTTGTTAATTGTTGAACTGATAAATTCAGTAATTTATATTTTTCAGTTTTAAAAAGCAAAACCCTAAAACTCTCTTTCTTGTAAAGCAATTAGAATATATTTGCTTTATGAAAAAGTGTTTTAGGGAAGTGAAGAGCGTTTTATTTGTTGAAATTGTTTAATCTTGCAATGTATTTACCGAGTATATCGAACTCAAGGTTTACAATAGATCCAATTTTGATGTCAGCAAAGTTGGTGTTTTCTAAGGTGTAGGGAATGATGGCAACTTTAAATGTATTGTCGGATGGTTCACACACAGTGAGCGATACACCATTTACCGTAACAGATCCTTTGTCTACTGTGAAATAACCACGGCGAGCCATTTCTATGTCGTTTTTATACTCGAATGTGAAATAGGTACTACCATTGGCGTTTTCCATTGCAACACATTTTGCCGTTTCATCGACGTGTCCCTGGACAATGTGTCCATCTAATCTGCCATTCATCAACATTGAACGTTCAATGTTTACACGCTCACCCACACTCAACAAACCTAAGTTTGAACGTTCGAGCGTTTCTTTCATAGCCGTAACGGTGTAGGTTTCATCTTCTAATCTAACCACCGTTAAGCATACACCATTGTGTGCAACGCTTTGATCTATCTTGAGTTCATTTGTAAACGAACATTTAAACGTAAAGTCGATATTTTCTTTGTAATGTTCAATGGCAACTACTTCTGCCATCTCTTCAACAATGCCTGAGAACATATTTTCCTTTCTTTGATAAATTGTTGTAAATCTTTTGTCTTGTTTCGATAGATTAGAAAAAATAAAAGTGAGGTTTCTTGACGAAGCCTCACTTTTGTTTTCCCTCTCTAAATGAGGATGTTTGAAAGTCGTATCGATGATGTGATGAAAAGTCCGAGTATCAATGATAAGAGAGTTCTCTGCCTTTGTAATCCGCTCGTCTTGCGACTTCATTGAAACGATTCAACTATGTGGCACGCCATCAACAAGAGAAATCTTCTCGCTTTTCTTATTTATTTGATGACTATCCCAATCGAACCGATACGACTATTGGGGTATCCTTTCTGAATGCAAAGATAGTATTTTTTTTTTACTTATCAAATTTTTGCATCCAATTATAGGCTATTACATGATGGTATCAAGCAATATTTCACCGATTGTTGGGTGAATATGGATGATGTTTTTCACATCATCCAAGGTTGCATCATGATTCATTAAGGCTGCAACTTCTTGCACAATGTCGGCAGAATGTGCTCCAAAAACATGGCAACCAATAATTTTCCCAGCCTCATCAGCAATTACTTTCAACATACCTTCGGTTTCTTCCATTGCCAATGCTTTACCGTTGGAACGATAGAATCCTTTTTTGACGATGCAAGCAATGCCTGCCTGTTTGCAAGCGTCTTCCGACATACCGACAGATCCAGCTTCTGGATAGGTGAAAACGGCAGCGGGCATGATGTCGAAACGTATTTTGTCTTGTTTGTTTAGGAGTTTATGAATTACTTTCAACCCTTGGAAAGTAGCAGCATGTGCTAACATTTGTTTGCCATTCACATCTCCAATCGCATAGACACCTTCAACGTTTGTTTCGTAATCATCATTCGTTTGAATACCTGTCTTGTTCGTAAGAATACCAGCTACATCTAAGTTGAGCCCTTCAACGTTTGCTGCTCTGCCTGTAGCAACGAGTACGATGTCGGCAGTTACTTCTTTTTCTTTTCCTTTTTGAGTGAAAGAAACCGTAACTTGCTGATTGTCTGCTGTTGCAACGATATTGTTTACAGCACTTTGCAAATTGAAATTGATGCCTCGCTTTTCCATAGTCTTGCGCAAACGCTTTGCTATGTCTGAATCAATTGTAGGCAAACATTCTTTCATGAACTCAATAACTGTTATGCTACTGCCAAACGTTTGAAAGGCAGATGCAAACTCAAGACCAATTACACCAGCTCCAATGATCGCCATTGATTTTGGAACATAATTGATATTGAGCAACTCTGTTGAGGTCATTACTTTATCGGAAAGTGGCTTTCCTTCCTCTGATGCAAAGTCGGGAATAAACGGAAGCATGCGAGCGTGCGATCCTGTTGCGATAATGATATTGTCGGCGGTTATCTCTGTGTTATTGACAGCGATAACTTTAGGTGCAACAAACTTTGCTTCACCCTCTATATAGTTGATATTGGGATGTGATAGGAGTCCTTTCACGCCTTCGCGGAGTTGAAGAAGAACATTGTTTTTCCGCTCTAAGATGCGTTCAAAGTCTATCGAAATAGTCTCAGAAGACGCAAGAAGAGGATTTCTGAGCAAGTCGGCATCATGTGCAAAGCTCTTTGTAGGAATACATCCTTCGTTCAAACAAGTTCCGCCTGGATGCTTTTTTTCAATGATTGTAACCTTCAGACCTTCTTTTGCAGCGTGAACCGCAGTGTGATAGCCTCCTGGTCCAGCACCTATGATAATCAAATCGGTCTTTTCCATAATTCCTTTTCTTTTTATTTAGCCTGATTAGCCAATGATTGACGATAGTTCAGAATAGGATTTTTGGCTGCAAGCACATCATCTACACGACCGATTGGTGTGTTGTGTGGTGCTTCTTTGAGCTCCGTTGGTTGTTCTTTTGCTTCTTTGGCAATGACGTGCATGATGTTAATAAAGTCATCAAGCGTCTTTTTGCTCTCTGTTTCTGTAGGCTCAATCATCATCGCTTCATGGAAAAGCAATGGGAAATAGATGGTTGGAGCGTGGAAGCCATAGTCCAAAAGACGTTTTGCCACATCCATAGTAGTGATGCCAGTAGACTTGTCTTTCAAGCCATCGAAAACAAATTCGTGCATGCAAACACTTTCAATAGGCAATTCGTAGTCGTCTTTCAAGCATTCTTTTATATAATTTGCATTGAGCGTTGCATAAGGACCTACCATCTTAAGGTTTTCTTTTCCGAGTGTGAGAATATAAGTATAGGCTCTTAAACTCACAAGGAAGTTACCCATATTTCGACCTACTCGCATGCAATTCAGTGCATAGTCGCCCGTGTTTTGAGGCAATTCTACGTCATAACCATTTTCTGTGCGCACAACATGGGGTTTTGGAAGAAATTCAACCAAATCTTCTCTAACACCTACTGGACCATTACCTGGACCACCACCACCGTGTGGTGTAGAGAATGTTTTATGGATATTGATGTGCATTACATCAAAACCCATGTCTCCAGGACGTGCCACACCGAGCAAAGGATTGAGGTTTGCACCATCATAATACATCAGACCACCACATTCGTGTACGAGTTTTGCTATCTCTGGAATTTCCTTTTCAAACAAACCTAAGGTGTTGGGGTTGGTCATCATCATACCAGCGATGTCGTCGCCAAGCAACGGCTTGAGGTCTTCAACGTCTACCAATCCATTGGCTTTACTCTTAACCTCAACGATTTCAAGTCCGCAAACTGCTGCCGATGCGGGGTTTGTACCGTGTGCAGAATCTGGAATGATAATCTTTGTACGTTTAAAGTCGCCACGCTTTTGATGATATGAAGCGATAACCATCAATCCAACAAACTCTCCTTGTGCTCCAGCGTATGGGTTGAGTGTGAAATCATAGAGTCCAGAGATGTTTGCCAATGCTTTTTTCAGATTGTATTCTACTTCCAAAGCACCTTGAACCGTACTGATAGGTTGCATTGGATGCAATCCTGCGAAACTTGGCATTGCTGCAATTTCTTCATTGATGATAGGGTTATACTTCATCGTGCAAGACCCCAATGGATAAAAACCATTGTTCACACCGAAGTTATTTCCACTGTGATTGGTGTAATGCCGCACTACAGTTAGCTCATCGCATTCAGGCAGTTCTGCATCTTTTTCACGTTTGAGATGGCTTGGGAAGTCGTAATTGCCAAAATTATTCTTAGGTAGGCTATAAGCTCTTCTTCCTGGATGAGAAAGCTCAAATATCAAATTGCCATATAATCTGTTGTTCATTTCTTCAATTGTTTAGTGTTACGAATATTTTGTTGATGATGTCTGAACATTAAAACAATGCGATGAACGCATCGATTTCTTCTTTTGTTCGTTTCTCTGTTACGGCTATGAGTAGTTGGTCTTCACCGACTTTTACGCCTGGAAGAATGCCATTTTCAATAGCCTTGTCATAGAAAGTGTCTCGATTAGGGATACTAACTAAAAATTCATTGAAGAAAGGCTGGTCATAAACAAGTTGCGCTTTGTTTGTTTTCGTGAGCTGTTCGCAAAGATAATGTGCGGCATCATAGCTCATCTTCGCAGCTTCTTTTACGCCTTCTTTGCCCATGATTGCCATATAAATGGTAGAGAACAATGCCATCAGGCTTTGGTTAGAACAAATGTTTGATGTGGCTTTTTGACGGCGGATGTGTTGTTCGCGTGCTTGGAGGGTAAGTGCGAACACGCGTTGTCCTCTTGTGTCTTTTGTTTGACCAACGATTCGTCCTGGCATTTTGCGCATCATCTTTTGTGTTGCAGCCATATATCCTGCATACGGACCTCCGAACGCCATAGGGATACCAAGGCTTTGAACGTCGCCCACAGCAATATCCGCTCCCCATTCTCCTGGTGTTTTGAGCAAAGCAAGGTCGGCAGCGATGCTATTGATAATGAAAAGTGCTTTCTTTTTGTGGCAGATGTCAGCAAAACCTGTGAAATCTTCTGTTATTCCGAAGTAGTTAGGTTGTTGCACAATCATTCCAGAAACGCTGTGTGCGTCTAACTTTTCTTCTAAATCAGTTTTGCAAGTAACGCCATTGTGATTCTTCACGGCAACGAGTTTGATGTTTTGGAAATGTGCATAGGTTTTCAGCACTTCCACGATTTGTGGATCAATGGTTTCCGAATACAGCACTGTGTCGGCTTTGCTTGATGATGCGTTAGCTACGAGCATTGCTTCAGCCGTTGCGGTTGAACCATCATAGAGTGATGCATTGGCTACGTCCATGTTGGTGAGTTCGGTTATCATACTCTGAAATTCAAAGATATAGTGCAATGTTCCTTGTGAGATTTCAGCTTGATAGGGAGTGTATGAAGTTAAAAATTCCGAACGTTGAACAATGTTAGGTACTGCGCTAGGTGTGTAATGGTCATAAACACCAGCTCCAGCAAAACAAGTGAGCACCTTATTTTTATTGCCAAGTTTATTAAAGTACTGTCTTATTTCTAATTCACTTTTTGCTTCGGGTATATCATATTCTCCATTAAAGCGCAAACTTTCAGGGATGTTTGCAAAGAGATCTTCAATGTTTTTTGCTCCGACTTTGTCGAGCATTTGTTGTGTCTCTTCTTGAGTATGTGGAAAGAATTTAAAATTCATATTGTTTAGGATTTGTTAGTTTTTTAAGTGAGGGAATTAGCCTTTATTTTTTCATTTCCCCCTTGTTTTTTGAATGCAAAATAACTGTTTTCTTTCTGCAAAGCATTTGTTTGAGACTGAAAACAGTTATTTCTTCTAAAACATCGTTATTCAGTAACTATTTTGCGCAGAATTCTTCGTAGGCTTTTGCATCCATGAGGTTGTCGAGTTCTGATTTGTCAGACAGTTCAACCTTAATAATCCAATTTGCGTAAGCGTCTTGATTGAGAAGTTCTGGCTGATCTTCTAATGCTTCGTTCACTTCCACAACCTTTCCCGATACAGGTGAATTGAGGTCAGAGGCAGCTTTTACGCTTTCTACTGCACCAAAACCTTCTTCCACTTCCACTTCATCGTCTACTTCGGGCATGTCTACATATACAACATTGCCCAATGCGTGTTGTGCATAGTCAGTGATACCAATATAAGCGAAATCGCCTTCTACTTTTACGTATTCGTGTGACTCTGCATAGAAGAGTCCTTCGATAACTTTTGCCATAATTTGAATATTTTTATTTATTTGTTTTATTGTTTCGATTGAAAGGTGGGCGAGCTTCATTTGTCGCTCACCTATTTTTTTAATAGTGCCTACCTTTTTATATTGAGGCTACTTTTATTTCTTATAATGTGGATCGTAGAATTTTTTCTTACCTACTGTTGCTGGGAAGAACTTCTTTCTGATTTGCACTTCCACACGATCATCCATCTTTACATCGGCATCCACCAAGGCAACCGCACAACTTTTTTCAACAGAGATGAGTTTGTAGCCCGTGGTGATTTCGCCCACTTCTTTTCCGTCCTTGAACACTTTGTAGCCGTTGCGAGGGATGGCGTTGTCGTCCAACCAAATACCACGCAAACGTTTTTCGACACCTTCTGTCTTTTGCTTCAACAAGGCTTCTTTGCCGATGAAGTTTTCTTTGTCGAATTTAACAAACATAGAGAGACCAGCCATTACAGGTGTGATGGTTTCAGAAAGTTCATGTCCGTAGAGCGGCATACCTGCTTCAAAGCGCAAAGTGTCGCGGCAACCTAGTCCGCAAGGCGTTACACCAGCTTCCATTAAGCCGTCCCATGCTTTTTCTATATAAGAAGGTGAACCATAGAGTTCAAAACCATCTTCACCCGTGTAGCCTGTACGAGAAATAATGATTTCCTCACCATCTTTCTCTAACGTTTTTACTTCATAAAATTTCAAGTCGGCACAAGGAACACCCAGCTTTTCCTCGATGATTTTTTCTGATTCTGGTCCTTGAATAGCAAGCTGTGCATAGTTTTCACTTGCGAATGTGATTTCTACATTGAAGCCTTCTGCATTTTGCTTGATCCATTGACTGTCTTTTTCGATGTTTGACGCATTTACCGTTAAAAGGAAACAGCTTTCGCCTATTTTACAGATGCAAGTATCGTCTACCACACCGCCATTTGGCATACAGAACATTCCATATAATACCTTGCCAACAGCCAATCCTGTAACATCGTTTGTAAAAATGTAATTGACAAATTTTTCTGCTTCAGCTCCCGAGATGATAATTTCTCCCATGTGTGAAACATCAAAAACGCCACAATGTTTTCTCACAGCATTGTGTTCTTCGATAATTCCAGCATATTGAATTGGCATATCAAATCCGCCAAATGGCGCAATCAATGCTCTCAATGCTACGTGTTTGTCATACAGACAGGTTCTTTTATTTTCCATATTGTTTTAGGTTTTATAAACGATTTGTTTGTTGAGACTTCTCCTCAAGTATTTAAGGTTGTTGTCTTCTTGGTTTAGGTTTTCAAAGGGTTTCTGATTGCTATGCGTACTTTGCAAACCCGCAACTTAACCGCTTTGGTTTCTTTTGTGCAAATATAGCAAATAATTTAGTTACAAGCAAGAAAAACACGATAATTTCATTCGCTCTTTTGCTTAAAAATTCTTATTGAGGAAATTTCTTGTTAAAAACCTGTCTCTTCTTGATATTCTATTGGATTTATGTCGTTTTTTTAGCATTTTACACTTGCCTTGTAACTGAGCCTTAGTTGAACACAAAGTGAGCCTCAGTCGTTGTGCAACTGAGGCTCACTTAAAAAGCGTGTGTAAATGGATGATTTTTTATTGCAACTCGTCCTTAAAAGCAAGAATGGCTTTCAAGACGATTTGTTCGGCTTCTTCGATAGAACAAAAGAGTTTTCCCCCCGACGCTTCTGCATGTCCGCCACCATTGAAGAATTTTGCAGCCATCGGCTGACAGCGAAAACCATTGCCCGATCGCAGGCTCACAAGTACAAGATTGGGACGTTCTGTGTCTTCGCGCAGGGCGATGCTGAGTTTCAGTCCTTTGATTTGTTGGGGAATGTTCACTACTCCTTCCAAGTCGCCTTTGATGAAATGGAAGCGTTTCATTTCTTCTTTCGTCACGGTGAAGTAGGCTGTGTGCAGGTGATCAACAATCTTGAGCTTATTATATAATATGTGTCCTCGCAGTTTGATGGCATTCGCAGAGTAATTATTGAACACGCGTTTATAGATTGCATCCTTGTCGATGCCTTTTGAGAGGAGTAAACTGATAATGTAATAAATCTCTGGGCGATTAGAATTATAAGTGAAACCGCCCGTATCGGTCATCATTCCGCAATAAATACATTGTGCACACGTTTTCGACATCGCTTCGTAGCCTCCCAACTGATAAATGATGAAAAAAACAAGCTCGCATGTGCTTGAGAGTTCTGTATGAGAGATGGTTAGCGAATTGTTTGTGTCGGGGTCTAAGTGATGGTCAATGAGTAGACGTTTTGCCTTGCATTCTTCTAAAATGGAACTCATTGTATCTACTCTGGAAGTTTGATTGAAGTCTAAGTAGCAAACCAAATCTGCATCGTCAAACAATTGTTTTACCGCATCGGGCTTTTTGTCGTAACGAATGATTTCTTGTGTGCCTGGCATCCATTGTAGAAAATCAGGGAAAGCATCTGGCAAGCATATTGAAACTTCGCTTTTTCCGATTTGTTGCAAATAGTTCTTCCATGCCAAGCATGCCCCCACCGCATCTCCGTCGGGCGATTTATGGGCACAAAGCACAATCTTTTCGGATGTGGTGATGAGTTCTGTCAGTTGATTTTGTTCTTCGTTGCTGAGCAAATTCAAGTTCATTTTTTTGTTATCTGTTTTATTGTGGTAGGTGGTGTGTAACCATTTAAAGGTTTAATTCGTTTTAAAGAAAATCGATTCTCGTTCATAGAAAGCACGAGCGGTGCGTTCGCATTTCCCTTTTAGAAACATGAAAACACTATTCTTATAGGGGGAGCACCTATTGTCTTCGACAAAATTTATATTCTCTATGGAATTTTTCACCCAATTGTTCATTGTTGATTGATGAACAATTGGGTAATATCTCTTGATTTAAAAAAGCTTTTCGGGATAAGTGCCGTTTTCCACTAAGGCTTTTATGCGCTGAACAACGCCTTCTCTGTCGGCAGGATAAGTAACACCAAACCAAGTACTGGTGGTATCGAGTACTTGCACAATTGCCGTCTTGTCATTGATGAGTTTATTGACCATTAATGGTATGAAGTATTCTGATTTTTTGTTTTCCAAATTGGCTGCATCCGACAGAAATTCTTTAAAGTAGGCTTCGCTATGTACGAAATAGTCGGGCGTGAAGCCCCATACATTCATAGAAGTAGGTGTGTTATCATCTACCGATACCCAATTTTCTGTTTCATCTAAGTACTGCACCACATTGTCATGGCGTTCAATCTTGGTGCGCTCCACAACAGTTGTCAGATTGCCATCGGCATCTGTGGCACAAAGTCCACGGGAAACAGTTCCGTTTTCGCTGAGCGTGTTGCCTACACGGAATCCCACCATTGCATATCGGTTTTCAGAACCTTCTGGCAATTCAGACAAGAAACGTCCGATTACCTTGAAACAATCACGGTTATAGAAGTCGTCACAATTGATTACGCAGAAAGGTTCTTTGATAATGTCTTTTGCCATCAACACAGCGTGGTTGGTTCCCCATGGTTTTTCTCTTCCCTCTGGAACGCTAAAACCTTCGGGGAGAGCATCAATACTTTGGAAAACAAGTTCGGCAGGAATATGCCCTTCATATTTTGACTGCACTTGTGTGCGGAATTGGTCTTCAAAATCTTTGCGAATGACGAATACAATCTTTCCGAAACCTGCTTCAATGGCATCGTAGATAGAATAGTCCATGATAGTTTCTCCGTTGGGACCTAAACCATCTAATTGTTTTAGTCCGCCGTAGCGACTTCCCATGCCTGCTGCAAGTAATAATAATGTTGGCTTCATATTGCTCTGTTTTATGATTAAATCTATTTCTGATGCAAAGGTAAGAAAAAGAATAGAATATTTTAGGATATGTCTAAACAAATATTTTTAGACCGTATAAAAAGCATAACTTCTTTTCGTCTATTCAATTTTATTTGTCTAACTTTGCCATAGAAATTAAACAAAAATAGGAAAATGGAATACATAAAAACTTCTATTGAAGGCGTTTGGATCATTGAGCCTAAAGTGTTTAGAGACCAACGGGGTTACTTTTATGAAGCATGGAAAGAGGCTGAATTTAATGCACATATTGGTTACGATGTGAACTTTGTGCAAGATAATGAATCGTGCTCTTCTTATGGTGTGTTGCGTGGTTTGCATTATCAAAAGGGCGACTTGTCACAAGCAAAATTGGTGAGAGTGCTGAAAGGCAGAGTGCTTGACGTAGCGGTTGACCTTCGACGCAATTCTCCAACATGTGGGAAATATGTTGCTGTGGAACTGACGGATGAAAACAAACGTCAATTCTTTATTCCTCGAGGTTTTGCACATGGTTTTCTGGTGTTGTCAGACGAGGCAATCTTTACTTATAAAGTAGACAATGTGTATGCACCACAGAGCGAAGCAAGCATAAAATGGAACGACCCAACCATCGGAGTAGAGTGGGGGATTGACCCATCGAAAGTGATTGTTTCTGAAAAGGATGAAAAAGCTTGCGCTTTTAAAGACGCTGAACTTTTTTAGTGTCAGGAAATAAGAGTTTTACAAAGGAACAAACATTTTATGGATGAGTAAAAAATCTCCAATATAATCCTTGTAAGAAAAAATCTTTGACGAGGGCATTTTGGAGCAATTGTTTTGTTACTTTAAGCCAAAGAATATGACACGCTTATTTCTTTTTTTATGCTTCGTGGCATTGCTTTGTTGTGGATGTGGTAAGGGTGAAAAGTCGGTACTCAGTGAAGATGAACGTGCGAAAGAACTTTTGCAAGGTATATGGGTTGCAGACGACAACAAAGAACCCGTGATGCTTGTTAAGAAAGACAGTATTTCGTTCCCCGATTCTGCTAGTGTTACTGTGTATTTCCGTATAGATAAGGACTCAATTTATCTACACGGGCAAAGCATCAATGCTTACAAAATCCTAAAACAAACAGCCAATAGCTTTACCTTTCTCAATGAGAATGGTGAAGACGTAGTACTCTCAAAAAGCAACGATAGCAATTTGCGTGCTTCTTTCGATTACCATGTCTATGCCATGAATACATTCACGATCGAAAGATCAGATACGTTAGTAAAGATAGACAGAGGATATTATCAATGTGATATATATGCCCAAACAGGCTCTGAACGTGTCATTAAAAGCACATTCAATGACGTGGGGCTTGAGATCGATAATGTTTATCTTGATAATGTCATCAGTGTGAACATTCAAAATGGCGGTAAACTCGTCTTTTCACATGATTTTCGAAAAGCCGAGTTTCAATCGTTGGTGGACAAAGAGTTCTTGAAAAAGAGTATTTTGAAGGCTTTGCGCTTCAGCCATACCGACATGAAAGCACTTTATTTTGAAGCATCAATCGGTATTCCAGATGCTGCATCCAGTTATATCATAGAACTTCGGATAACGCCAGATGGAAAAATTACGAAGCGAACGAAGTAAGATATGAATTTAAATATTCAATCCTCGATTTATAATTCTGTAAAAATAAAGGTGTCTTGAGGATCTTGAAAATCTTCAAAACACCTTTTCTCTTTCCATAGCTAATAAAGGTATAAGAACTTACTCCTTAAGATTCATTTTTTTATATAAGTGCTTCATTAGAAGAATCTTTTTGTTTAAATGCACTGCAAAGGTAAGAATAGAATTTAACACCTGCAAATTTTTCTATTAATTCAGAAAATATTACTATCTTTGTCCAAAATAAACGCTTTAGAAGAATTTTATTCTTTTAAACGTATAATATCCAGAATGATGACGGAAGAATTAGATCATATAGACATCAAAATTTTGCAAACATTGCAAAAGAACTCCAATCTCACTGTAAAGGAATTGGCATCGTGTATCAATCTATCCACAACGCCCACTTTTGAACGGCAAAAACGATTGGAACGTGAGGGCTATATAGAACGTTATATGGCTGTGATTAATGCCGAAAAGTTAGGGAATAGGGTAATAGCATTGTGTAATATTCGTCTAAAACAACATACACAAGCACTCATTCAAGAGTTTATGGATGCTGTTCAAACAATAGAAGAAATCACAGAATGTTATAACACCAGTGGCGATTATGATTTCTTGATAAAGATTTATGCAAAAGATATGAAAGCTTATCAGCAATTTATGCTTAACACTTTAGGCACTATAACTTGCATTGGGAGCCTACATAGCAATTTTATTATTGCTGAAATAAAAAACACGCATGGTATTCCGATAGAATAAAAAAAATCGGTCATTAACTTGCTAAGACTTTTGCTTAGATTGCTAATGACCGAATTATGTTTATTTCTCTTTCTTTTCTTGTAAGAAACGTTCTGCTTCGATGGCTGCCATAGCCCCTGAACCTGCTGCGACCACACCTTGACGATAAATCGGGTCGGCTACATCGCCTACTGCATAAACTCCTTCAACGCTTGTTGCAGTTGATTTTGGTTTTGTAACAATGAAGCCCTGTTCATCTAATTCTAATTGATTTCCAAATATTTGTGTGTTTGGTGTATGACCGATAGCCAAGAAAAATCCATCAATAGCAATGTCGAATTCTTCTTCATTTACCTCTCCTTTATGGCGAACGAGGTGTGCACCTTCAACGCCATTCTCTCCAAACAAGCCAAGTGTATTGGTATTGAAAAGTATTTCAATGTTTTCTTGTTCTTTGACACGCTTCTGCATGATTTCAGCTGCACGCAAGTAAGGCTTTCGAACAATCATATAAACTTTCTTTGCAAGTCCTGAAAGGTACATGGCTTCTTCGCAGGCAGAGTCGCCGCCACCAACAACCGCTACGACACGTTTTCTGTAAAAGAATCCATCACAGGTTGCACATGCGCTAACTCCTTCACCACGATATTTCTCTTCGTCGGCAAGTCCCAAGTATTTTGCGCTTGCCCCTGTAGCGATGATAAGCGTATTGGCTTCTATTTGATTGCCGCGTTCATCTTCTACGATGAATGGTCGCTTGCTCAAATCAGCTTTCACGATAGATCCGTCGCGAATATCTGCACCCACATTCAATGCTTGTTGGTGCATTTCATTCATCAATTCATTGGCATCTATACCATCTTTAAATCCCGGAAAATTTTCAATGATAGTCGTAGTGGTCAATTGTCCTCCAGGTTGCAGACCACGATAGAGCACTGGATGCAAGTTAGAACGACTTGCATAAATGGCTGCCGTATAGCCTGCAGGACCACTACCGATTATAAGTGTTTTTACTTTTTCCATATTCCTATTTCTTTTTTTAGATTTCTTATGTGTTTACTTGCAAAGTCTGTGCCATTGTTTTTACATTGTGGCATTATTGACAGAATGCAGATTTATAGTTTCTTTAAGAGGTAGTTTTTCTTTGTCTATTCTATTGGGAACAAACCGAAAAGGCGGTCGTCAATCATTGTGGTAATCTTTTGGAAGTCCTGCGGATTCTTGGCAAAATCAGTTGTGTCACCATCTACAATCATTAGGTGTCCCTTGTAGGTCTTTATCCATTCTTCATAACGTTTGTTCAAACCTCTAAGATAGTCGATACGCATTGTTTGTTCATAATCCCTACCACGCATTTGAATATGATCTATCAGATGTGGAACACTACACCTTATATATATAAGCAAGTCTGGCAATTTCACAAGACTCAGCATCAAGTCAAACAATTGTGTATAGTTATCAAAATCCCTATCGCTCATGAGTCCCATTTCATGGAGATTGGGAGCAAAAATGCGTGCATCTTCAAAGATTGTGCGGTCTTGAATGATGGTTTCTGAGGAACGTGCAATTTCAACAATATCACTGAAACGTTTGTTTAAGAAATAGATTTGAAGATTAAAAGCCCATCTCTCCATATCGTTGTAATAGTCTGCCAAGTAGGGATTATTGTCTACTGGTTCAAAATGCGCTTTCCAGCCATATTGTTTTGCGAGCATGGTTGTCAATGTAGTTTTTCCTGCTCCAATGTTTCCTGCTATTGCTATGTGCATATTTTTTGTATCTGTCTTGTGATTAAAAGATTTTTAGAAGAGCCCGAAGAGTTCTCTATCTATTTTCTCGGTTATAAATCCAAAGTCTTTGGGGTTGTGTTGATAATCCAGATGGTCAACATCAATGGTTAACACGCGCCCCTTGTATTGTGTTTCTATAAATTCATTGTAGCGTTTGTTGATATTCTCCAAGTAATCGAGTGGCATTTTTTGTTCATAATCCCGTCCACGCTTCTCTATATTCTTTACCAAATGGCTCACTGATGCCCTTAGGTAGATCATCAAATCGGGATATTTTGCCACGTGTGTCATCTTGTCAAAGAGTTCCATATAGGTCTCAAAGTCGCGATCATCGAGGTTTCCCATTGCGAAATTATTGGCAGTAAAGACAAACACCCCTTCATATATCGACCGATCTTGTATCACATCTTCAGTGCTACTGCTTATCTTCAACAAGTCCTTAAAGCGTTCTTTGAGGAAAAATACTTCCATTGCGAATGACCAACGCTTTATGTCTTTATAGAAATCTTCAAGATATGGATTGTACTCAACCGACTCAAACATCGGTTTCCAACCATATTGTTTCGCAAGCATAGAAGTTAAGGTGGTTTTCCCGCTTCCTATATTTCCTGCTATTGCTATGTGCATAGTGGTTTAAAAAGTGACTTTGTGAATGTTTTAGTTTTTAATTCTTGCTTTACCAATACACCCATTGGGCATCTGTATCTTTACCATCGCACAGATGGTTGCCGCAATGTCGTTAATGGTTACTTCCTCATTCGATTGCCCTGATTTCACGTTCCATCCATACATCAGCCATGGAATGTGCGTATCATAGGGGAATGGCTGTCCATGCGTGGTTCCAATGTAGTCTGGTGAGTTTTTTGCACCAAAGAATTGTGGGCGTGTTACGACGCCAATCTCACCTGAACGATGGCGGATATAACCATTTTCCATGCGCTCTTTAATGAACGATGGCATTGTTTCATTTGCAACATTTTCTTCGTTGAATACATAGAGATATTGGGGATCCTTTTTCAGAAATTCCACCGCTGCTTCAATGACATCTTCTTTTTCTTTACCAGCCTTTTCGATGATGGCATCATTGAAATAGAATTGATAGTTGTCTTCACCCATTACAGGTTGAACACCAAATTTCCCTTGTAAATATTCATTTAACTTTGCAACACTCTTCTTATATTCCCATGCTCCTGCTGGTATGCGGTTGCGTTTAAGGAAGTTGTAGTTATGAGCTGCACCATGGTCTGCTGTTAGGAAAAGTAGATAGTTTCCTTTGCCCACCTTTTCATCAAGAACTTTAAGAAAACGTGCTAAATCTTTATCTAACTGCATATAAACGCTTTTATTTTCTTTTCCTCTCGTTCCATACGTATGACCGATAGCATCTGTAGAGGAAACGCTTATAGCTAATAAGTCGGTTTCCGTTCCCTGTCCGAGCTTTTCATTTTCTAAGACTGCTTCAGCCATCTTGAAAGTCATTGCAACTCCCAAATCATTGGTTTTGATATTGAAGTTAGGCTTTGTTTTGTTTTGCTCGTTGAAATTTTTCACCCATTGGGGGAGTTCTTGCATATAAAATGTAGAACTAATGAAATGTCCTGCCGATGTGTCCCACCAATAGGCTGCATTTGCTGCGTGTCCAGCTGGGAGAATTGCGGCTCTGTCTTTCAATGCAACGCCCACCACTTTTGAACGGAAATCAGTTGCCAATTTCAGTTGGTCGCCAATGGTCGTAGCAAGTAAGCGATGTGGACTCATTTCTCCCTCTTTGCTACCAGAACCTACTGTCTTAACGCTATGGTCTTCGCAGGCATAAACCAATGTGTCGTTTTGGTAAAAATAGTTTCCTGCAATTCCGTGAAGTGCAGGTACTGAGCCGGTGTAAACCGAAGCATGACCAATCGCCGTTACCGTAGGTGCGTAATTGATGTGCATGTTTTCAAACGAAAAACCATCTGAAAGCAATCTTCGAAGTCCATCGTTTCCATAATCGTTGTAGTAATAATAAAGATAGTCCCATCGCATTTGGTCTACTACCAAACCTACAACGAGTTTCGGACGAGAAATTTGTGCTTGAATAGTGAGCGACAAAGCAAATGCAAGTGCCGCCAATAATCTTTTTTTCATTTGTTTTTCTTTTTTCAGCTGTCTGCAAAGATACGATAAAATTATGATTTATTCGAGAGAAAAATATTTTTTTATGGCAGCTATGTTTTTTTGTGCTGTTGCCCTGCCTATTTCATAAGTTTTTTCCATTTGTGTTGAGTCATGAGAAATATGCCCAATTTCCAACTTCTCTTCTGGGCACAAAACAAAAACATTCCCTTTTCTTTCTTCTTCTCTGACATATGCTGTTTGTGCATTATACATAATATGTCGTTCTTTTAATGCTTTAATAAAATTTGGATAACTTCTTAGTTGTAACTTAATTAGGGGAATGAGTTTATTTGTTTCTTTTTGATAGTTTTCTGGTTGCGTCAACACAACAAGGTTTCTATCGTAACCCCTTTCTTGGAAAAATCGCAAAGGGATGGAATCTGAAATTCCTCCGTCAAGCATTTCGTCATTACCCACTTTCACCACTTTTGATACCAAAGGCATTGAAGCCGATGCACGAATATATTCTCGTTCTGTGTAATCACAAGTATGCAAGGTGCGATAGAGCGGCTTTCCCGTTCTCACATCTGTACAAACAATCCAAAACTCCATTGGGTTTTCTTGGAAAGTTTGAAAATCAAATGGGTCTAATTTCGTTGGCAATGTGTGATAAGCAAATGTTCCTCCAAAATAGTTTCCCGTGAGAAAGAACGATCGCCATGATGCGTAACGCCAATTTTGAGCAAATCGCTTGTTGTATCTGATGACACGTCCAGCCTGTTTTGATTTGAAATTACAACCAAATGCAGCCCCTGCCGACACACCTATTGCGCCATCAAACTCAATGCCTTCTTCTTGTAGAACGTCTGTTATGCCTGCCGAAAAGAGTCCACGCATGGCACCTCCTTCGAGAATCAATCCTTTTTTCATCTGTCCTTTGTCTTCTCTTTATTTTTTCAATAACCCTTCATCAAACCCAAATCCTAGGGGGCTTTTTATTTTATTTCTTTACTTCCCAACGGCTTGCATCCGTTTGGTCTTTAATGACCAAATTGGGTTAAAGAAAAAAATCACTTTAAATGCTTCCTTCATCTGGTCATATGTCTTGCAAAGATAGGTTATTTTTAGCAAACAAAGAAAACAAAATAAGAGATAGGAAAATTTATTTTTGTAATAAGCTGATTTTCAATTACTTTAAAATAGTTCAGCGAGTGTACTATACTTGTGCTTTAAGTGAGCCTTATTTGTGATCCAACCGAGGCTCAGTTGCAACCTAACTAAGGCTCAGTTAGAAAAGAGTTGTTTCAGGATGAGGGAGAAATTAAATCTAAATTGGTCATTAGACCGCTATGGGCTTCTTTATTATTTGCTTATTCATTTCCTTTGATTAAAGAAAAAGCCTTGACTGATATCACATCAACCAAGGTTTCAATACTAAAACTAAATTAACCACTAAAAAAACTAATGCAAAAATACAATAATTTAGCCATAATCCAAACGAAAAATTTCCTATTTATTTGTATATTTTTCTTTTTGAGCTTTATACTTTCTTCTTTAGACAATTTAAGACAGAATAATTTTGACAATTCTTTAATTTGAGCTATCTTTGCAAGATGATTTGACAGAGGCAGAAGATTTGGTGTCTGACGCATTGGCAATATTTTTGCTTCTATCAATGGAATTTTGAAAAAAAGAATGAGAAGACATTTCATACATATTCTTTGGGGAACGCTCTTGCTTATCATAGGCTTTGTGAGTATTTTTTTCGTCTCGGTGTGGAACGGATGGATTGGTTATATGCCTGATATGGAAGAACTTTCTAATCCCATAGATAAATTTGCATCACAAATATATTCTGCCGATGGGAAGCTCGTTGGCACTTGGAGTCAAGACAATGCTAACCGAGTTGCCATTGATTATAACAATCTTTCGCCCCATTTGGTGCATGCACTTGTTGCAACAGAAGATGAGCGATTTTATGAACATTCTGGTATTGACTTTATTGCTTTAGGAAGAGCGGTAGTGAAGCGAGGTGTGATGCGTCAGGCGAGTGCGGGAGGAGGTTCAACGATTACCCAACAATTGGCAAAACAAGTCTATTCTGAAAAAGCCCATAACACGCTTGAACGTTTGTTACAAAAGCCCATTGAGTGGGTCATTGCCGTGAAGCTGGAACGCTATTTCACAAAAGAGGAAATCATTGCTATGTATTTTAATTATTTTGACTTCCTCTATAATGCTGTGGGTATAAAGCGGGCTGCCAATATTTATTTTAACAAAGAGCCAAGACATCTTTCGATTACTGAAGCTGCAACATTGGTGGGACTTTGTAAAAATCCATCTTACTTCAATCCGATGCGCAACGGGGAACGTTGCATTACACGTCGCAACGTGGTGCTTGCACAGATGCAAAAATGTGGTTACATAACACGTGAAGAATTAAACGAACTTATGCAGCGTCCGTTGGGTGTGGAGTTCACGAGAAACAAAAGTGAAGATGGAGCCGGAAATTATTTTCAAGCCTTTCTCCGTCAATATATGATGGCAAAGAAGCCCGACCGTGAGAATTATCCGTCATGGAAAGAACGCGAGTTTGTTATCGACTCGGTGGCGTGGGAGCAAGATCCACTTTATGGGTGGTGTAACAAAAATCAAAAGCGCAATGGAGAAAACTATAACGTTAATACAGATGGTTTGCGAATCTTTACGACCATTGACACACGGATGCAGGGTTATGCTGAGAAAGCGGTAGAGAAACACATGGGTGGTTATTTGCAAAAAGAATTCGACAAGGCAAATGCCTATAAACCATCGGCACCTTTTTCATCAAATATTTCACGTGCTACGATTAAATCTATTTTGAACAGAGCCTGCAAACAAAGCACTCGTTACTTGCGACTAAAGGAACAAGGGGCTACGGCAGAAGAAATAAAGCGCAGTTTCCGCACACCACAAAAGATGAATGTCTTCACTTATCATGGAATCGTGGACACGATCATGACACCTATTGACTCCATCTTATATTATAAACGTATTTTGCGGGCAGGTTTTATGAGTATGGACGTGCATACGGGAGCTGTGAAAGCCTATGTGGGAGGCATTGATTATGATCATTTTAAATATGATATGGTGATGGGAGGGCGTCGACAAGTTGGTTCAACTATCAAACCTTATTTGTATGCGTTGGCAATGCAAAATGGAATGACGCCTTGTACCACTGCGCCCAACAGACAGCGGACTTATGGCGGATGGACACCGCGAAATGGTTCACGTGCCAGATATGGACAAAACGTTACTTTGAGATGGGGCTTGCAGCAGTCAAACAACTGGATTTCTGCCTATCTCATCAATCTACTTGGTCCAATGCAGTTTGTAAATATTCTTTATGATTTTGGTTTCCACAATCCAGACATTGCCAAAAACGCCTCGCCTGTACTTTGCTTAGGTCCATCGGAATTGTCGATAGGGGAGATGTGTAGTGCATATACGGCCTTTGTAAATCACGGTGTACGATGCGCACCATTGTTTGTTACAAAGATTGAAGATAGTTATGGTAATATTATCGCTGAATTTCAACCCCTGATGAATGAAGTCATATCGCCAGAAAGCTCTTATAAAATGCTGAATATGTTGCAAGCCGTAGTAGATGGCGGAACGGGTGGACGTCTGCGGGGAGCCTATGGGCTAAAAGGAGAAATTGGCGGAAAGACAGGTACAACGAACAATAACTCGGATGGGTGGTTTATGGGTTTCACGCCTCAATTGGTGAACGGCGTTTGGGTGGGCGGTGAAGACCGCGACATTCACTTCGATTCAAACTCTATGGGGCAAGGCGCAACCATGGCATTGCCCATTTGGGCATATTTCATGCAAATGGTCTATGCAGATAAGTCCTTGGGGTATTCTACTGATGTGAAATTCGATATTCCAAAAGATTTTGATCCATGCGAATCGACAGAACACATATCCATTAATGGTATTCAAGAAGTTTATTTTTGATCAACAAAGGAGGGAACAATATGACAAAACGATTAGGATATGTGCTGGCTGTTTTTATAATGCTCCAAAGTCTTGCAACGGTTGCAAGAGAATGGAAAGCTGCAGACATTCCAATGGTTCATTTGCAAAATGAAAAGAAATATGTGTGTGATCCAGAGGGAATTATGTCTCAGGAGATGCGCGACTCTACGGATTTCTATCTGCATAAATTAAAGAAGGAAAAGAAGGTAGAAAGTGTGTTTGTCATCGTTTCTAATGTGGAGAATGCCGATGTTTTTAGAGTTGCACAAGACATCGGCAATCAATATGGTGTGGGTGACAAGAAGACGAATCGTGGATTGGTAGTTGTCTTAGCATTGAAAGATCGCAAATATTTCATAGCTCCGGGTGAAGGATTGGAAGACGAACTAACCGATATTGAGTGTGATGAGATTGCACGTGCGTGCATCGTGAAGCATATGCGACTTGGAAAGCCTGATATGGCGATGCTGAGCACAGCGAAAATACTCTACAGGAAATTTAAAACAGGAGAAACAGGATTAGAAAACGGAAAAAGTTCTTTACTTGAAATCGTGTTTGCAAGTTTTCTCATAGGTGTCGTAGTATTTTGGTTTGTCATTATTTTTTCTAAGAAAAATGGGAACAATGGGAACAATGGCAATCGCAATGCAAACAGAATGAAAGGCTTTGGACCAATATTTTTTGGTAATCCAGGACACCTCAACGACTCAAGTTTCGGAGGCGGAGGTTTTTCTTCGGGTGGAAGTTTTGGCGGCGGCAGCTTTGGTGGCGGTGGTTCAGGTGGTAGTTGGTAAGCAAAAGAAGTATCAAAGATTAATTCATAAATAATTGTTACAGATGAAAATGAAAAAAACAGGAATTATATTAATAGGTGTAGCCGTAGTAATTGCAATTTGGCTGTTTTCTGGCTATAATGGTATGGTGGAGAAAGAAGAAGCTGCCACAACCTCATTGAGCAATATTGAAGCTGCTTATCAGCGACGTGCAGACATGCTTCCTCAACTTGTGAAAACTGTTAAAGCCTATGCCAAACATGAAAAGGAAACCTTTGAGAATGTAGCTAAAGCACGCAATCTTGCAACCCAAATACACTTAGATGGCGAAAATCTCACACCAGAGAAGTTGGCAAAGTTTGATGCTGCACAAAATCAGATAGCACAAGCACTTTCAAGACTGATATCTATCACCGAAAATTATCCAGAGCTAAAAGCAAACGAAAACTTTCGGTCATTGCAGGTGCAGGTTGAAGGAACTGAAAATCGTATTAACGAAGCACGCAGAGATTATAATGCAAAAGTTCAAGCATATAATACAAGTATTCGACGCTTCCCAAACACCATCGTAGCAGGTTTGTTTGGCTTTGAGAAGATGGCAAAGTTTGAAGCCAGTGCTGGGGCAGAAAAAGCACCCGATTTGGACATATAATGAGCTTGTTTTGGCGAAAATAGAGTGGGGAGGGATATGAAAATCTGTTAGAAGTTCTCTTCGGTCTATCAAGCGGAAATACATAAATATCATGCAGGTATAAATAAATAAGCATAAAGATATGAAGGCAAGACGTTTTTGGATTGCAACAGCATTTCTATTTTTGTTTAACATCATGGGCATAGTAGCAGAGGAACAGCCTACAAATATGCCCTCAAAAAGTCGCATTGCAGCTACTCCACCAATGCATGGGGAGAAGAACATGCAGCAGGTAGAGAATGTGGGCAATGCAGAGATGTCACCAAAAGAACCATCCGCAAGTGGATTTCATCAGTTGTTGAAGCAAAAATTCATTGATGGTAATGCTGGGTTCATGTCATTGGTAGCCCTTGCATTGGTGCTCGGATTGGCATTCTGTATTGAACGCATTATTTACTTGACACTTGCAGAAATCAATACAAAAAGCTTTCTTAGCAAGCTTGAAAAGTTTGTAAGCAATCATCAAATCGCTGAAGCCAAAGAATTGTGTCGCAACACAAGAGGTCCTATAGCATCGCTGTGTTACCAGGGATTGATGCGCTTTGATCAACGCATAGAAGACATAGAACGCGGGATGATCGCCTATGGCAACATTCAGAGTTCATACTTAGAGAAAGGTTGCTCATGGATAGCACTTTTCATCACGATGGCACCTTCATTGGGATTTTTGGGAACGGTGATTGGTATGGTAATTTCATTTGACCAAATTGAAATTGCAGGCGATATTAGCCCCACAATTGTGGCGTCTGGTATGAAAGTGGCACTGATAACAACCATCTTTGGCATTATAGTTGCGTTGGTTTTGCAGCTCTTTTATAACTATATTCTCTTAAAGATTGATGGTTTGATTACTGAAATGGAAGAAACGATGATCTTCTTCTTAGATCTCATTCAAAAAAACAAACACGCTAAATCATAATCAGAAAATGAGAAAAAAGCAATCAATATCTCCTCAAACAATCTCGCAACGAGTGCTTTATGGGTTGATAGCATTCATTGCCATTGCTTTCGTTGCCTTTTTCTTTGTGGGTTTTAATGGCGCAGACAGTGGAAACGAACTCCTCGGTGCACCCTTATTGATAGATATGCTCTTATATATGATATACAGTGTGTTGCTTAGCGCAGTTGGATGTATAGCATTTTCAAGCTGTAAATCAATTAAAAGTGCATTGAAAAATAAGCAATCACATCAGTTTAACCGAGAACACAAAAACTCCTTTATCATTTTTGGAGGTTTGTTTTTATGCCTTTTCGTCAGCTATCTTTTAGCTCCATCGACTTCTTTTAGCCATAATGGGATGGTTTACGCAGACACGTTTTGGAATAAAATTGCTGATATGTTTGTAACTACATCCATCATAATTATGCTTCTTGCAGAGCTTTCAATGATGGTGAGTTTCATACTTTCGCACAAAAAACAGGAATAAACCAATGTTCAAAAGAAGAAAGAAAGACATCCCGACGCTCAATACGTCATCGACGGCAGACATCTCGTTCATGCTGTTGATCTTTTTTCTTGTAACCATTTCGTTAGACAATTACAAAGGTATCTCACAGAAATTGCCCAAAATAACAAAGACGCCTCCGACGGAGAAAACAAGAATTGAAACACAGGCACTGCTTAGGCTACAAATAACAAAGACCAATGAGCTTTTCACGAATGATGAAAGGGCAAACGTGGCAAAATTGTCCGATAAGATTTTTCAATTCCTGAAGGAGCGTGAAAGCAACCATTTCATAGAATTAAAAATAGACAGACAAGCAAACTATGATGCTTATTTCAAGGTGCAAGACGAAATAGCCATTGCCTATGCGAGGTTCAAGGAAGAGCGTGCATTGCAGATTTACAACCTTTCTTTTACTCAACTCAGCATCGAAGAACAAAAAGACATTGAGAACACCTATCCCTTACATCTTTCAGAAATCTACGAAGAAAACATTTTTGGCGTGAAAGGAGAAGCAGAATGATATTCAAACGCAGAAAAAACAGAGAGATTCCTTCGCTCAACACATCGTCGTTACCCGACCTTATTTTCACGATTCTTTTCTTTTTTATGCTGGTCACGCAGATGAGAAAAGTTCCGCAGATGACCGACTATGTCCTGCCCGAAGGTAAAGAACTCAATGGATTATCAAAGAAAACAATGGTTTTCAATATCTATATAGGTCACCCTAAATCGCCTGCGTCTTTTGCTGATAACAACACAAAACCTTTGCAGGTTCAAATCAATGATAAAATCATATATCAAAAGGACATCGAACAACACTTGAAAATAGAATTATCAAAATTAAACAATACGGAAAAAGCCAACCTAAGATTTAATATTTCAGCCGACAAAGACACTCCAATGGGCGTAATCATAGACCTAAAACAAACACTGCGAAGATTAAATCAAGTGAACATACACTATGCTGGGAAGACAGAAAAGCAATAAAAAACTTTTTCCAGCACCATCCTTTCATAGCCCTTAAACAGGCTAATGAGCAATAAGAAACACGAGATATCGAAAAACGATAGTACTTTTTTTTAATATTTCATTTTCAATGATTTACAAAGATGCTCAAAATAGAGAAGAAATCCATAAGATTTGATGTGATTTTTGCTGCAGAAAACTCATTCAATAGGTCAATTTCATTTAGCCATTAAGAAACGCCTTCCAATTCCAGTAGCATCCGCTTAGCATCCAAACCTCCGGCAAAGCCTGTCAGCGACCCATTATTACCGATGACCCGATGGCAGGGTGTAAAGATTGCTATCGCATTGGCTCCGTTGGCATTGGCAACAGCACGCACGGCTTTAGGAAGACCGAGTCGTTGTGCCATTTCGCTGTAAGAGATAGTCTTACCAAAAGGTACTGTCAATAATTCATTCCACACCATCTTCTGAAAATCCGTACCAACAAACAGCAATGGAACATCGAACGCTTTTCGTTTTCCTGCAAAAAAATCATCAAGTTGCTGCGAAGCTTGTTCTATTACATCAGACGTACCCTCTTTAAACTCGGCTTTCAATGTGCGTTTCAGTCGGTTGTTTACTATATTTATTCGTTTCTCCCTCTGCCAGTCGCACAGACAAAGCTTTCCTTTGAACGAACCAAGTATCAGTCTTCCGCATGGCGACTCATAATATTTAATGTGGATGACATTCTTCTCTTGCATATTTCCCTTTCTCTTCGTATGGAAAATACTATTCCATCTTTGTTATTTATCCATACTCTGTAAAAAAAGACTTTCGTTCCAATTGATGAATATCAACCGTAAAACGACGTTTTTTAACAAGTTCCTTTCTTAATTGCTTGTCCACGAAATCGATAAGATTTTTTTGTCCTTGATCACTGCTCTGATAGTATAGCCTTTTTGATGGGTTCCGCCTTCTCGTTCGATGACCAATTTGGCAGCAACAGCAATGTGTTGTTCGTTGCCGTTTGTCGTTTTCTCGGTCGTTGTCTCTATTGGATCACCCAGATGCCAATTTACTTTTTTGACATCGGCTTGGTAGAGTTTTTCCCTGATATACCGCTGCACACTTGCCACATTGGCATTGTTTTCTCCCAAGAAACTGAATGAAGTCCCAATGGTCTCCGTTATTTTCGATGCGTCTTTTGCATTAATTCCTCTAAGGAAATTTCGCACCGTACTGAGTGCTGCAGATTGTTCTTCTGCCGATGCTGTGTTGTCAAGCATCACCTTGAGTTTCTCGTCTGCCATTTTATTATATTTTCCGTTAGGCATTCTTGTTTTGTAATTCAAGTAGCCTTCTTCCGTATTGGTTGCTTTTGCCTCTTTCCATGCAAGGTCGTCCATTCGGCTTAGGATTTCGTCTTTTCGTTCTGTTTCGGGATGCGCATCTAAGTAGTTTTTGTAGGCTGCAAAGGTGTTCTGTGAAGTCACCTTTCGCCATTCGTTTTCTCCTTTTCGCAACAGCTCGAGTTTTTGCTTTATCCGATTGCTTTCCGACAAAGGAAGATTGGGATTTTCATCGAGATATTTTTGAAGCTCGTCTATGTTGTCACTTTGAAATTCTGATATGATTTCTTGTTTTGATTGATTGGCGTCGATGTTTTCTTTGTAGAAATAAATGAGTATGACACCAATGAGCAATGCCAACAGAAATGAAACCAAAAGTGCAAGATGATTATTTTTCTTCTCTTCTTCTTTCTCTTTCTTTTGTATTGATTGATTGGTGTTTATGACTTTTCCTTCGATTACTTCTTCTTTACTTTCGCTTTGTTTTTCCCTATTTTGGCTTTGCGGCTGTTGGGGCGTAGGCGTTAAAAAAGACTGATCGCTATTCTGTGCAGTCAATGTTTTTGTTTCGTTTGGCTCTTCTTTTTGCGCCAAAGCTGCGCGGTGACAGTTGGGGCAATGCTCGTCTTCCTTTAAATAGAGGATACCACAATGACCGCATTTCACTAAGTGACCTGCAATTTGCACGCCACAACTCAAACAAATGGGTGCTTTATCACTCACCTGATGACCACATTCTGGGCATTTTATAATCATATTGTTGCTTTGCTTTTTTTCGTTATACGCTGAAATTTAATCTCTCGTATGCTGTGCCGCTCCATGAGTCGGATTTTGTCTACATAATCTTTCAGTCCATTGATTTTCCCTTTTCCCGTGTATTGCCACGCATAGATGTCTCTGCCATCATTCAGCTCAGGCGGTTTTTGTGTGTATTGGGCGATGATGAGCTTATAACCATTGAGCGTTCCGCCACTTAAATAACGGTTATAAAAACTAGCATAAGTATAGATTAAGGGGCGTATGCCATATTCAGCAGTGACCAAATCTAAAAACTTCGTCAGACTGTCTTTCAATGCCGTCGGCGTTAACCCGCCTGTGGTTTCAATGTCTATCATTGGAATCAAATCCTGTTCTTGTGGGCGGCATTGTGTCCGAAAACTTTTGAGCTGTTCCTTCTGTGGAACCATCGGACGATAGAAATGATACGACCCTACTTTTATCCCATTCCGCTGGGCAGCAAGAAGATTTTCAAGATATTTCTTATCGACAGTGTTTTTGCCTTCTGTTGTCTTCAGATAAACAAAACTTATTTTGTGATGGCTGTTTTCTCCCACTGTCTTCCACCATTGATCGTCTTGGTAATAGTTCATATCCAAACCATGAATATGAGCACATGTGTCTTCACACTGAATCGTATATTGTGCCTTTGCACATACGGCATGTAACATGAATACGACTATCAAAAAGAAATGTCTTCTTACCATAACTGCAAAGTTACGCTTTTTTATTCAATATACTATAATGTGTAGATGGAAAATAATCTTTTTAAGGAATACTTAAACATCCTTGTAGTTTGTTTGCTTTGCAAGTGAGCCTCACTTGCGAGCTAACTGAGCCTCACTTAGCGAGTAACTAATCACTGAAAATGAAGAGAAATCGAAGTTGGTGCAAACTAACTGATAATGAGTGAGAAACGGAACGATTTGCATAGAAGTACTCTTTTCAAAAAGGGCAGGAATATGCAGATTT
>JALFSW010000059.1 GCA_022779305.1 Prevotella sp.
CATGTGGGACAAAATCATGCTCAGAAAAAGGTACATCATTGAGTGTATTAACGAACTGCTCAAGAACAAAGCAAACCTTGTGCATTCACGCCACCGCTCCATACACAATTTTATGATGAACCTCTGCTCGGCACTCACAGCCTACTGCTTCTTTGACAACAAGCCAGAGGCGTTGCCTGTGCATGTGGAAAAGACAAGGCAATTGGAACTGTTTGCATACTAATCTTATCCCGAACTCGCGTAAAACTCTTATGTTTGCACTTCAATTTGGAAAGGACATTAAGAGTTTCAAAGAGTACGCTTTAGGATTACTTTTGTGATGCTTGACAATGCCACCATTCATCGCAACAGATGGATCAAGGAACTCAGACCAATTTGGGAAAGGAGAGGTCTCTTTATTTTCTTCCTTCCTCCATACTCCCCTCATCTGAACATTGCCGAGACGCTTTGGAGAGTTCTTAAGGGGAAATGGATAAGACCGCAAGACGATGTAAATACAGATACGCTCTTCTATGCTACCAACAGGGCGTTGGCTGACATCGGAAATGGGATACGTATCAACTACACAAAATATGCCGTTTAATTTACTTACTTAAGATAAACCTCACGGTCTAATGCCCAGTTTAGGTTTAACCTAAATCGGTCATTAGACCGTTAAGGTGTCCTTTTTCTTTTATTTTTAACTTCCCAACGGTTTGCATCTGCTTATCGGCATCTTGTTCATCGTTTTTTCTTGAAGTAGCCCGCTACATCTGCGAGAAAACGCTAAACAATCTGCATAGATAATCAGACGCAATCCTTTTGGTCTCTAATGACCGAATTGGGTTCAATATTTTACCGCATTTGCGAATGAGAACACACGGATACGTCTCTCTATTCTCAAAAAAATGTAGTGAGCGTACCCTCAGATGCGCCCACTACATTTAATATTAAAACATCTTTACGAAAGCATTACTTTCTTGTGTTCAGTTGTAGTGCGAATGTCTTGATGCCACTCTCAGTTGTGAGCTTAAGGATAGCAACACCCGCCTTCAGACCATCCACAGAAATAAGATTTTCGCTTATTCCCTGCTTCAATAACTGACCCGATGCAGCAAAAAGTTCATAACGCTTATATGTCCCCTTCACCTCAATACCTTTTTCAGTCAGACGCATTGTTAAAGCATTTTCACCTTCGCCATTGATGTCTGCAATACCACTTGTTATCGCTTCAGCAAACAATTTCACTACGAAAGGTTCTGCTCCACGTGTTTGTATAAGCAACATCGCAGCACGCTTGATGTCGTCATCGCTCTTATAGCCAACTGCAGCAACACCACCTTCAGCAGGAAGCGAAACAGGTGCAACCTTGAAGTAACTCTTCATCAGTGAAGGTACAAGTGTAACGGTTACAGGAGCAGTGGCACGTTCTGTAGAAACAGTAAACACTTGCGGTGTTTCCTCTACGCCCACACGATAATTGAAATATAAGAAATCTTTATCTGCCTTGATTTCTGGTAAGTCTGTGCGACCAAATGTAACCTCATCGATCATGAAAGTCAATGAAGTTTCGTTACCACCAACAGGACTATAGAACGAATAAGCTACATGGAAATTATCATCAATTTCCAAACCTGCTACCTTAGAAAGATCTATGCGATAATCATACCATGTTTCAGCCTCAACCGTTACATTTGCAGGAGCATAGTTCACAAGATCCAAATAATGCTCTTTTGCAGTTCCATCTTTCTCCGTAATGATATAGAGACCAAACGCTTCACGTCCGCCTTCTGTTGGATTTTGGAAGCGCAGACTAAAAGTTAAGATCTTGCTAGCTGCTTTCTGATAAGAGATAGTTGGTGAAATAAGCCATGTTTCATGTTCGCGTTGGTCAACTTTCCCATAGCGCATAAAAGAAATTTGTGCCACTTCGTTTTCAATCATTGTTTGTTCAGTGTTCTTTTGTTGCCAAGCATAGAATGGACGTTCACCTCTCAGTATGAGATTTTGCCACCCTTCAGCTCCGAGCACACGTGTGTGGCGCAAATTGGTGAATGATTCAGAAAGCAACGCCACAGGCTCATTGTCTGCCGACTTGATCATTGCATCTTCTATCTTTGTAAACGTCAGACGATCTGCCTCCTTATTAGGATTGATAACCACCTTATGAAGTTCCACATCATTTTTAGCCACAAAACGAATGAATGTAGGACGATGCGTATCCACCGTAAATTCGCCACTTGCATTTGCTGCAGCAAGCTTTGTCCAGTGACCACCGCCATCTATCGAATATTCAAGTGTGCAGTTTGTTGCATTTGCAGAAGGCTCTACCGCCACCGTTGCAACACCATTTGACAAGATTTCATCATAATAGAGCACACCATTTTGTTTCAGTGTTACATTGTTTGCACCATTCCACGTACCTTCAAGTTTCCAATAACCAAGGTCGAACTTATGATAGTTTTTCCATGCCTCACCCTTGAAACGTGCATCCATAGTTTGGTCTGCCGTGAAATTTTCAGTGATAACATCAGTCGCTGGTGCTGTACACACACCCTTTAGATTTAATCGAAGCGTGTCTGCCATCATACTTGTGAGAATCAAAGTAGCTTCATATTCACCCACCTCTTTAGGATTAAACGTTACTTTTACAGGCTTTTGATAGAGTTGTTCAGCTTTTTGCGCATAATAGAATTGTGAAACATCTATGCGGAAAGCTCCGTTTGCAGGTTGAACGAGTGCCAAATCAACACTTGTTATCACATCATTGATATCAAACTCTAATGATTGTTCATCGCTCTTGCCGAGCAATGCTTTCATTTCTCTGATGCTTGTACCAGCCTTCAATGCCATCGTTGGTGTTATGCCAGCTGCCTTGAAATAACCAATGAGCATCAACAAACCCGTGTTTTCAGCTTCAGCACCATCAAAGCGCACCGAGTAAGCATTTGCACCAGCATAAACACCTTTCTTCGTAGGCGTCACAGTGAGCATAGCTTTTGTTGTACCATTCTTTGGAAGCTTTTCCACATTCAGTTTCAATACGTTATCAGCATCTGTTCCATTGAAGTTTGGTAACTGATCATCAGCAAGATGCGCACCCTGAATAGCAATAGGATATTCTTTAGCAACACCCACTTCACCAACAATCGTGCGATATTGTGGAAGCATCGCCACCAAAGGGGTTTTGTCTTTTGCCTCTAAGCGCAACACACTAAAGTCATCGAAACGCACCGAGCTGTTTGGTGCAACTTCCACCGTGAAGTCGAGCTTTTCAGCACCTGCAGGACAGATAGTACGGAATTTCAATGCACCATAGGCTTTCATTCTGCCGAAATAGAGATCGGGATTATTGATAAAATCTTTTTCCGAAGTAACTATTTCTTGACCACTTGCATCAAGCCAGCGAAGCGCCAAACGGAAAGGACCACTTTCTTGTTCTGAACTCACTGTGTAATAATGTATCAAGCATTCCAACTCATCGCCATTCGCAACTATCTTGTCGGCACGCTTAAGGTCAATAACTTGTCGGATAAGTCCTTCATCTTCATTCGTTACGAGTCCCACTGCCATACCACTACTACTGTTGTAGCGTTCCGTTCCCGACAAGGCTGTAACCGTTCCTTCGGTATTCCAATGTGTGGGCAACCCATCTGTGAAGAGATAGAAATAAGGGTCTTCTAAAAGTTCAGTGGTTGGACCTTCTGGTACAACTGCACCTGCGGCTGTTCCCTTGAGCGTTACTTCCGCGCTAACATCACCGGCATTTATCGTCAGTGTTGCTTCTTTGGCGCCATTGCTTTTTGGTGTAAAACAAACATCTATCAATCCACCTGTAGCTGTGAGCGAATTGGCAACAAAGGTGAAATCGTTTGTGTCGCCTTTTGTAAGGGTTGCCGTAGGCGCACCTGTAAAACTTGTAATCAGCACATTGATATTCTTGCTGTAACTGGTTTCACCCACATTGGTTTCGCTGAATTCTAATGTGCTGGGCGTAGCTGTTATAGACACAGGAAGTGCACCAGTTTGCAGATTGATGTTGCGCACACGGAATAGTGCACCCTTACTTGCGCTACCTTCCACATAGAACGCCAAGAAACCAACACCCGATTGTCCGGTAGGAATCGCCTTGCTAAACGATTTCCAATCATTCTTTTTAGCATCTGATGCGGGAACAAATTCCTCAATGGTCGCAAGGTGATTACCTGCTTTGTCAATGAGCAACACTTGTAATTTAGCCTCACCCTTTACCGTTGATGCGTCCCACTCAAACCCCAACTGACTACCACCAATTGCGCCCAAGTTAAGCGCAGGAGAAATCAAATAGCTCTTAAAGTCGAACTTATTGAGCTTTGTGTAAGAGTTTTGAAACAAATCATTGGTGTAGGGAGCACTCCATTTCATCAACGCAGGAGTGTGAACCGACGTCCATTGATTGTTGGCTATCGCTTCTTTGTAGCCTTCTGTAATCGAAAGAGTTGTCGCAGGATTATCTTCACTGAGTTGTGAAAAATCCAATTCCGATTGTCCGTAGCTTTTCAACAAACCGATGAAAGCCAAGAACAATAGGATCGCAAAACCTCTTTTTTGCTTTGAATAGTTTTTCCTCATTGTTCGTGATTTTAAAAATGAATATAGTTTTTTACGCCCCAAATTTAGTACTTTTTTGCCTATTTTCTCCACTTTCAATAGAAAAAGTGCAAAAATAGTATCTCAAAAACACTCTTTTTGCACTTTTAGGCGCGTTTTGCCTCTCTTTTTGGGATTTAAAAGTTCCTTATATTACCTTGAATAACCAACTTTAATAGAGCAAAACTACACCAGCCAGTCCTGCATAGCATATCATGCGGATAGGATTGATTTTTAGCCACATAGTTCCAATGAAAGTGGCAAGAAAAAGTGCAATACTAATGGAGAATTGCCATATATTTACATTGGGTGAGGAGAAGTTTTCTGCATTACAGAGCAACAATGTAGCAGCTGCCAAAAGCCCCACCACCACAGGACGCAAACCTGCAAAAACAGATTGAACCGCTGGAGTGTTCATGTATTTCAAAAACATCTTGCTAATGAGAATCATCAAGATAAAAGATGGGAGGACAAGGGCAAAAGTAGCAGTAAAACTTCCCAAGACTGCCATTACGCCATCATAACCCGCATTGTGTACAGCAGTATAACCACAATAGGTTGCCGAATTGATGCCAATTGGTCCTGGTGTCATTTGCGATATAGCCACCACATTGGTGAACTCGGCAGTAGACATCCACCTATGATTATTTACCACTTCAGTTTGAATGAGTGAAAGCATTCCATATCCCCCACCGAAACCAAAGAGTCCAAGGATGAAAAACGTATAGAATAGTTCAAAAAATATCATAAAATTTATTCGTCTGTACTTTGTTAAAACTGTATAGTAAAGTGGAAAAACAACGAGTGATTTCTAAGCGAGGTTCTTTCTTCACTTTTATTTCGTTTACGCCCCAACTGCATTTAGCCGTTTTTTAATCCAAATCGATCATTAGACCGCCTATAGTTTTCTTTTATTTTTAACTTCCCAACGGCTTGCATCTGCACAGATAATCAGACGCACCTCCTTTGGTCTCTAATGACCGAGGGGGGGACATTGGTGGATTTTATTCCGTTGGAACAATGTATTGTCCATAAAGATAACCACATATACCTGCACCAATAATAATGTAAACAGGATTGACACCTAATAGATAAATCGCCAATGCAGTGAGGATGGGTATCCAGCAAGTGGAAAAGGTTATCTTCGCACTCTTTGCCAAATTGAAAGTTGGGACAGCTATCAGTGCTACTACAGCCGGACGTATGCCTCGAAACATGGCAGCCACCCACCCCACTTCCATAAAACTATGGAAAAACAACGCAATGGCAAGAATGATGAGAAAAGAGGGCAAGATGGCTCCCAAACAAGTGATGAACGCACCCAACGTTTTGCGCAATTTGTACCCGATGAAAACGCTGATGTTCACAGCAAATACACCAGGGCAACTTTGCGCAATGGCAATGAGATCTAAAAATTGCTCTTTCGGCAACCATTGCTTGCTTTCTACGATTTCTTTTTCAATAATCGGAATCATTGCATAACCACCGCCGAGCGTGAAAGCTCCTATCTTAAAGAATGTGAGAAAGGCATCCCAATAATTAAAACGCATCTTTTCTGCAGTCGCCACATGGAGAGAAACATGCGTATTTTTAGTAGGTGAAGACTGCACCCTATCGTTGGTTGTTCTTTTAATTTTCATTTTTCCGTAAATTAAACCCAAATCGGTCGTTAGACCACTAAGGTTTCTTTTTATTTTCTTTATTCACACTTCCCAACAGCTTACAGCCGCTTATTGGTAGCTTCTTCAGCATTTTATCTTGAAGTAGTCCACAACATCTGCATTAAAACACTAAACTACCTGCACAGACTATCAGACGCTATCAGCTTAGTCTCTAATGACCAAATTGGGCTAAACGGCTGAAAACGATACGGATGTATCGTTTTCAGCCGTTACGTACATTTTAAAATATTACTTTGCAATAGCCTCTTCCACCCACTTCCGTGCATTGACGAAAGCCTCGATCCAAGGCGTCAGTTCATCGTTTCTGCGGTTGCGAGGATACCATGCTTGTTGCCATGGGAAGATGGCACGCTCCAAATGGGGCATCATCGCAAGGTGACGCCCGTCTGCCGAACAAATACCCGCAACATTATAGTCGGATCCGTTAGGATTTCCTGGGTATTCCGCATAGTTGTATTTTGCAATGATATTGTATTTGTCTTCCGATTCAGGGAGCATGAACTTACCTTCGCCATGTGCCACCCAAATACCGAGTTTGTTTCCGCTGAGCGAACCAAACATCACACTATTGTTCTCTGGAATAGCGAGTGAGAGGAAAGCACTTTCAAACTTGTGGCTATTATTGTGGAGAAGGTGCGCCCGATGCTTGTGTTCTGGATTGATGAGGTTAAGTTCCACCATCAGTTGGCAACCATTACAGATACCAAGCGATAAGGTATCTTTGCGTGCATAGAAATTGTCGAGTGCCTTTTTAGCTTTCTCATTATAAAGGAAAGCCCCTGCCCATCCTTTTGCAGAACCCAGCACATCAGAATTAGAGAAACCACCACAGAAGACGATCAGATTGACCTCTTCTAAGGTTTCACGCCCGCTCACAAGATCGGTCATCGTAACATCTTTTACTTCAAAGCCAGCAAGATAGAGTGAGTAAGCCATTTCACGTTCTCCGTTTGTTCCCTTTTCACGGATGATTGCAGCTTTGGGTATGGGCTGTAAGCTGTTCGAAGATGCAGTTTTCCATCTGTCGGGATTTAACCCATATTGAGCTAAAGTGCCTTGGAAATCTGCATTAAATCGCATTTCGATAGGTTGTTTCTTGTAGTTTTTGTGGCGTGCATCAGCCATACCACCAAAGCTCTGTTTCACATCCAACAAATAAGACGTTTCATACCACATCTCACGCAAAGCATCAATATCGAACACTTGTTTCCATTTTCCATCGGCAATGCTCATCGTTCGATTTTTAGTATCAGGATGTCCGATACGTGCAAAGCCTATGCAATTGTCTTCCAAAAAGGCTTTTACCTCATCGCTATGCTTGTCGGAAACCTGAATAACTACTCCAGGGTTTTCTGCAAAAAGTTTTTTTATCGTGTCATCGCCACCAATGTCATGAAGATTGATGATCAGCCCTCCTTCTGGATTGGCAAAAGTCATTTCCAATAAAGTCGTTATCAGTCCGCCCGCTGAAATATCATGACCTGCAAGAATCCAACCACGACGTATCATTTCTTGAATTACATCAAAACATTCGCAGAAGTATTGTGGATCTTTCACGGTTGGCACATCGGAACCTATTTTACCCAAACTCTGCGAGAAAGCCGAACCGCCCAACCGTTGTTCATCAAAGCTGAAGTCTATGTGGTAAAGGCGGGTGTTTTTCTCATTGACCAAAACAGGAGAAATCACCTTACGAATGTCGCTTACTTCTGCTCCACTCGAAACAATAACAGTTCCAGGAGAGATGATTTTTTCACCATTAGGATATTGCTGCGTAAGCGAAAGCGAGTCTTTACCTGTTGGCACATTCACTCCAATGGCACAGCAGAAATCAGAAAGTGCTTTAACGGCACTGTAAAGACGTGCGTCTTCGCCCTTTTGTGAGCGACAAGGCCACATCCAATTGGCTGAAAGACTGATGCTATCCATTCCTTCTGCTAAAGGAGCCCAAACAAGATTGGTCAGCGATTCGGCTACCGACAACACTGAACCAGCTTCAGGTGATGCCAACCCAGCTTGAGGTGCGTGTCCGATGGCAGTTGCTACTCCTTTGCGTCCACGATAATCGAGTGCAACAACACCACAGTCGGAAAGTGGTAATTGGATTTCGCCTTGACATTGCTGACGTGCCACCTTTCCCGTTACCGAACGATCGACTTTGTTTGTGAGCCAATCTTTGCAGGCAACAGCTTCTAATTGAAGCACACGCTTGAGATATTCGTCCACGTTGGTAAGATCATAAGTAACATTTTCATATTCACGCACAACGCTTTCGTCCTTCATAATGGTCTTAGGAGAGTGTCCAAACATTTGTGCTACATCTAAATCGAAAGGTCGAACACCATCTTTCTGTTCAAAAGCAAAGTGTGCATCACCCGTAGTTTCACCTACAACATACATCGGTGCACGCTCACGCTCAGCTATTCGCTTCACATGTTCAAGGTGTTTTTCGTCTATCAGTAGCCCCATGCGCTCCTGCGATTCATTAGCAATAATTTCTTTGGCACTCAATGTTTGGTCGCCAATGGGAAGTTCAGTCATATTGATTTTACCCCCACATTCTTCCACCAACTCACTCAAGCAATTCAAGTGTCCAGCCGAGCCGTGGTCATGGATGGACACAACTGGGTTATTGTCTTCCTCAACAAGAGCACGCACCAAATTATAAGCACGTTTTTGCATTTCAGGATTCGCTCGCTGCACTGCATTGAGTTCTATGCCGCTCGAATAGCGACCAGTGTCTACCGATGAGACAGAGCCACCACCCAAGCCGATTCTATAATTATCGCCACCAACCACAACAACCTTATTGCCAGGGGTTGGTTCTTTTTTCAAACAATCTCTCTTTGTGCCATAGCCCACACCACCTGCGAGCATAATGACCTTATCATAGGCATATTTCTCGCCGTTTTCCGTGTGCTCAAAAGTAAGTACAGAACCCGTGATGAGTGGTTGACCGAACTTATTTCCAAAATCGCTGGCACCGTTTGATGCTTTGGTGAGTATCTGTTGTGGTGTTTGGTAAAGCCATTTGCGAACAGGAAGAATCTCTTCCCAATCTCGTAGGAGTGGTGTTTTACCTTGCTGGTCTGTCAGACGAGGATAGGCAGTCATGTAAACAGCCGTACCTGCGATCGGCCAAGATCCAACTCCGCCGCCCATGCGATCTCTAATCTCTCCTCCTGTGCCCGTTGCAGCACCATTAAAAGGTTCAACAGTGGTAGGAAAGTTATGCGTTTCGGCTTTTAAAGAAATAACGCTATCAATGGGTTTGATGGCAAAATAATCAGAGGTGCTTTGCGTCCGTGGTGCAAACTGTTCTATTTGTGGTCCTTCTGCAAAAGCAACATTGTCTTTATAAGCAGAAAGTATCTTATTGGGATTTTCTTTTGTGGTCTTTTTGATCATTGCAAAAAGACTACTTTCCATCGGTTTACCATCTATAATAAACTCACCACCAAAGATTTTATGACGACAATGCTCTGAATTGATTTGCGCAAAGCCAAAGACTTCTGAGTCGGTGAGCGGACGCCCATTTTCCTTTTCAACTTTCTTGAGGTATTCTATTTCTTCCGCCGACAATGCCAAACCTTCTTCTTCATTGAATTGCTGAAGATCGCTGATGATTTTTATAGGCTCTGGTGAATGATGGATGGTGAAGATTTCTTGGTTCAAGCCATCATAATTACGGAATATCATTGGGTCGGGATTGTCCGTTAATGAGTTTGCTGGAAAATACTCTTCTATACGAGAAATGCCGCTAAGACCCATGTTTTGTGTAATCTCAACGGCATTCGTGCTCCAAGGTGTGATCATTTCGCGACGCGGACCTAAATAATAGCCCGAAATTTCTTTTTCGTCTATTACGGTTGCGTTGCCATAGAGCCAACTGAGTTTTTCTACTTCTTCTTGATTGGGCTGATGATCAATTTCAGTCGCAATCATGGTGTTGCTGGTAGCTTTGAAGAATAAAATCATTTTAAGCGTGTATTAAAATAATGCGGTTCTGTATTAAATCCATTCATCCGAAGGCTTGGGAGCTTTCTTTGAATATGTTTGCAAAGATACGGTAAAACGACTGAATTTCAAAAGAAAAATAGCTTTTTCTTTGTGTGCTATTTTCAAAATATCCCAAACCGCTTACGAATATCATAAACGATTTGGGATGATGCGTTATCATTGAATAAACGATGGTCTTATTCTGCGAACTTTTTGGCAGCGCGAAGTTGATGGCGCATTGCACTGAGGAATTGCTGGGTTTCTTGCAAGAGGTTGAGATAGACCAATGATACTTGGAAAGTGGAATTTCCACGTGCACGCTGCATCCGGTCGATTTGTCGCTTGCGCAACACTGATAAATCATCTTTTAAGACATCGGCATCTTCTAATACTTTACGATAATCTGAAAAATTATTCGTAGAGATATAATTTTCAGTAAGTTGCATCAATCGCCCTACATTTTTTTGAACCGCTTCAAACTCTTCAATAAGGTCTTTGGGCAGCGGATTGAAACTATTGCCAACATGCTCTTGAATGGGTTCGAGCATACGGCGAAGTGCGTAAATAAATTGTTGATTGCTGTTTGCTCCTAAATGAAACCATGTATTACGTTCTACGGCTATCGTAGCGGGGCATCGTTTCAGTGCAAGCATTTCTTGTCGGCGATATTTCTTCAAAGAATCGCTTTCTTGCTTTAGCACTTTTGCAGCTCGTCGAAGTTCTTTTATGTTCTCATTTTTAAAGCCATTGACGATATTATTGAATTGTTCAAACGACAAGTGACATATATGTGTCTGTGTGCGAGCTACCTGTTGGCGCAACATATCCCATACCAAATCCGCATCACGGGTTCGCATCATGAGTTGATAGGTATTGGCAGTATTTTCTTCGGCTGCCTTTTTCTGTTTATACTTACGTTCTGAACGAATAAGTAAGAAGATGACAAGTGCCATGAAAGCAACTTTGAGCACAAAACCACCATAAAACATTATGATGCAAACCACTCCTGCCGCAATGAATGCTGCACCTGCTGTGAGAAACCATCCGCCGATGACAGAAAGCACACCCGTTACACGAAAGACAGCACTTTCTCGTCCCCATGCTCTGTCTGCCAAACTACTACCCATTGCAACCATAAACGTAACATAGGTTGTTGAAAGTGGGAGTTTTAAGTTCGTTCCGATGGTGATAAGCATAGAAGCTAAAACAAGATTTACTGCTGCACGCACAACATCAAAAGCCACTTCAGGTTCTTTTGCATCAGACTTTCTTTTGAAGAAACGAGAGTCCACCCAGCGAGCGAGTGAAGCTGGAACAAAGCCTGCAAGTGAGGAGCTTGTAGTTTGAGAAAAACGCACAACCGCACGTGCCGCTCTCGAACTGCCAAACATCTCATCGCCTTCGTCTTGCCGACTGAGGTCTACACTAGTTTTTATGACGTTCTTTGCCTTCTTAGACGTAGCCATTGCAACAATCATAATGACCCCAGCACCTAACAACCAAGCAGGGCTGGTGGTGGCACTTTCCATCAGCGAGTGCATCATAAAACTGGTGTCGCTTGCAACATTGGCATTTGCCATAAAGTCTTGATAAGACGACAAACCTGCGAGCGGAACACCAATAAAGTTTACCAAATCGTTGCTGGCAAATGCCATTGCTAATGCAAACGTTCCCATGAGCACCACCAACTTAAAGATATTGATTTTGCAAAGATGCAAGAACTGCATCACAACGGTAGAAACAGCAAACGTCAGACCAAGAAGATAGGTTGTATTTTCGGCTATATATGTTCTTATATCTGTCGAAATATAAGGACTTTTGCCCATTCCCTTCATAAAAATAAAGTAAGAAAGGGCTGTAAAAGCAATACCTCCGAAGAGTGCTATCGAATAACGAGAATGTTTTTGATAATTAAAGGTGAAGACAATACGCGACAACCACATCACGACAACACCAAAAACAAAGGCGATTGCCACGGAAACAAAGATAGCTATTATCACCTTCAAGGCTTGTTCGGTGTTCATCAAATCCGAAAAACCTAGCTCATCTTCGCCTATTAACTTCACGCAGGCAAGTATGAAGGTAGCACCTAAGAGTTCAAAAACAAGCGAAACAGTTGTAGAGGTTGGCATCCCGAGTGTATTGAAGACGTCAAGAAGAATCACGTCGGTAACCATTACCGCCAAAAAGATAGTCATTACTTCTTCAAACGAATACTGACTGGGTGTCATTATGCCATGACGGGCAACATCCATCATTCCCGTAGCCATCATCGCCCCCAATGCAACACCAACTGAAGAGATGATTACCACAGTTCGGTAGCTTGCCACCTTTGCGCCAACAGCCGATTGCATGAAGTTTACAGCGTCATTACTAACACCTACAAACAAGTCGAACACTGCTAAACAAAGCAGGAAAATGACAATGCAAAGATAAATTGTTTCCATTTTTCTATTTGTTATAATTAATTTATGTCGTTCTTTTGGGCGCAAAGGTAAAGTGATGGTGTTACAAGGTGGTTAATCAGATGTTACAATTTTATCCTTAATTCCGCAACACTATAATTTAACTTTATTTATAAGTTCCTGAGCAACAAAAAGTTGCCCAGGATTTTGCCATGTCAGAATTTTCACTTATCTTAGTGTTGCAAAAAGAAAACAAGCAAAACTCTAATATGACATGGCAAAAATACAAATTAAATCTGAGAAACTCACACCTTTTGGAGGAATTTTTTCAAT
>JALFSW010000069.1 GCA_022779305.1 Prevotella sp.
ATCTCGCATCATAAACCCTACTCTATTTTGCGTGGTTAAGTTAGCAAGTCTTTGGGAATTAAGCAAATATAATTAGCTTTTTCTAATGGCGGTCATTAGAAAAGAGGGTTGTAAAAGTTCTAATGACCGATTTGGGATAAATAAGATAAAAAGAAAGCCCTCACGGTATAATGACCAATTTGGGTTAAAAACCCAGCAAAGAAACGAGGGCACTCCAACAGACACAGCTCAATGCAAGAATACCGATTTAGGTTAAAAAATGCAATATTTTATCTTTTTAAGTCGGTTTATCATTTATTTTTATTAATTTTACAATCGAAACAAATCCTTTACAACTATGATAGAATACTTTGCTCAAAATCTTTGGATGGCATGGGTGCTCATCAGTCTCCTTTGCCTTGTTATCGAACTGACCAATGGCGATTTCTTCATTATGTGTTTTGCGATAGGAAGTGCGGTTGCAACGCTCGTTTCGTGTTTCACGGATAATCTCACAATACAAATCATCGCCTTTGCGCTCGCAACGGTCTTGAGTATTTTCTTCATACGACCTGTTGCGCTGAAATATTTCCACAAAGGCGGCGAACAACGCAGTAGCAACGCCGAAGCCCTTATTGGACGCATAGGAAAGGTGACAGAAAAAATAGAAGTGGGCGGACACGGATGCGTGAAAATAGATGGCGATTATTGGAAAGCAAAAACGTTGGGCAAGCAAGACATAGAGATAGGAATGTCGGTGCGCATCGTTAAACTGGAATCAATCATCGTTACCGTAGAAATTATTTAGAAACTCACATTAAAATAGCAATAAATTATGGATTTAGGAACCTATGTTTTGATTGCCATCGTGTGTTTGGTAATCTTGTTTGCCAAAATGGCAATTGTGATCATTCCACAGAGTGAAACACGCATCATTGAAAGGTTGGGTAAATATTATGCCACGCTACAGCCGGGTATCAATATCATCATTCCTTTCATCGATCGGGCGAAAGAAATGGTAGCAGTGCGCAATGGGCGATATACTTATACCAGAATTATTGATCTGCGTGAACAAGTTTATGATTTCGATAGACAAAATGTCATCACAAAAGACAATATTCAGATGCAAATCAATGCTTTACTCTATTTTCAGATTGTCGACCCATTTAAGGCTGTTTATGAAATTAACAATCTTCCCAACGCTATTGAAAAACTCACACAAACCACGCTTCGTAACATCATCGGAGAAATGGAACTCGACCAAACGCTAACTTCTCGCGACACGATCAATACCAAGCTGCGTTCAGTACTGGATGATGCAACGAACAAATGGGGTATTAAAGTAAACCGAGTTGAACTCCAAGATATTATGCCACCAGAAAGCGTTTTGCAAGCAATGGAAAAACAAATGCAGGCAGAACGAAACAAGCGCGCTACTATTCTAACAAGCGAGGGAGAAAAACAAGCAGCTATTCTTCAGTCGGAAGGTGAAAAGGCATCAATGATCAACCGTGCTGAAGCCGATAAGGAGCAAGCCATTCTCATTGCTCAAGGTGAGGCAGAAGCGCGCATCCGTGTGGCAGAAGCCGAAGCAATTGCCATTGCAAAAATAACGGAGGCGGTCGGCAAAAGCACCAATCCTGCAAACTATCTCATCGCACAGAAATACATTCAAATGATGGAAGAATTGGCAAAGAACAAGAATCAAAAAACTGTCTATCTGCCTTTTGAAGCAACTGGCGTAATGGGATCAATCGGTGGAATTAAAGATATGTTTAAAAGTGAATAAGACGAGGAACATTTCGGAATGACAAAAAATAATTCAAAATTGAACATCTGTGTGTTCTGCGGAGCACGTCCCAACTTCATCAAAGTGGCACCCATCGTTCGCCTCTTAGACAAGATGCAAACTGAGGGAAAGGAGAAAGAAAACATGAGTTGTTCAATGGTGTATGCGGGTAGAGAAGACGACCCAACATTAGAAGACCAACTTTTTAGCGACCTTTCTATCCGACGCCCTGATGCTTTTCTGGGGGTGGAATGCAAAAATTTGAATGAACTCACTGGGCAAGTGATGGCGAAGTTTGAAAGCTACCTGCAAAACCATCCAACCAACGTCGTTATTGTTGTAGATGATTTGGCGTCGACCATGGCGGCAGCAATCGTAACCAAGAAACAAGCCCTTACGTTGGTGCATCTTGCTGCAGGCACACGATCATTTGACATCACCATGCCAAAGGAGATAAACCGCTTGGTTATAGATGGTTTGTCGGACATTCTTTTCACAGCCGGACTGAGCAACAACAGCATTGCAAACAAAGAGGGAGCTGAATTGTCTAAGGTCTATATGGTGGGCAATATCCTCATAGACAACATTCGCTTTAACCGTGAACGAATGGCAAAACTGGACATTCACAAGATGCTGGCTTTTGAAAAACTCGGCTTATCGCCTAAGAATTATCTTGTCTTCACACTCAATCGGCAAGCCCTCATCAATGATGACGCAAATCTTTTGGCAATGTTGAAATCATTGCTAAAGAAAGCATCGCAAATAACCATTGTTGCGCCTTTGCGCAAAATGGCTGCCGAAAAGGTGATAACATTGATCAGAGAGAATCAATTAAAAACTGACAATCTGCACATTATCAATCCTTTAGGCTATTTAGAATTTGGAACATTACTTGCCAATGCCAAAGGTGTGATTACCGACTCGGGCAATGTGGCAGAAGAAGCAACTTTCGACAATGTGCCTTGCATAACGCTCAATAGATATACGGAACACATTGAAACAGTGAAAAATGGTACGAACGTTTTGGTGGGTGAGGATGCTACAGAACTCGGTCGTTTCCTTGATGATATGCTTGCCGATAAGTGGAAAGCTGCAAGTATCCCCGACCGATGGGACGGACGTTCAGCAGAACGCATCGTGCAAATTCTCATTGAACATTGTTCATAAGCACATTTACCTTCACATAAGCGAGACTTCGGTCTCGCTTGTACGTTGTCAAACAAAAGTGCACAACTGCAAATATAGTTATTTACTCTGATATTTCATTGTTTTATTATCAAAAATTCTTTTGTTGATTGATTTTTGCTTTATAATTTCTCTTATC